>CAJXPG010000078.1 GCA_913057925.1 uncultured Colwellia sp.
TAATAACACTGCCTGTTACGTCATACCCGCGTTGTTTTGGCGGGTATCCATTGGCTGGAAATAGAAATGGACTCCCGACAGAACAATTCGGAAGTGACTGTGTTGCACAATTCGGCAGTGACGGTATTGTTAGTTTAATAACACTGCCTGTTACGTCATACCCGCGTTGTTTTGGCGGGTATCCATTGGCGGGTATCCATTAGTGGGTATTCATTGGCGGATATTATTTACTTAGTCTCTGCTCAGACATAAGGTTACAGATAAACATGAATATTGCCATTGTTGGCGCAGGACTAATGGGGCGATTGCTCGCTTTATCTTTGCTGCGCGAAAAAGCGCCTAAAAACCTAGAAATTACACTGTTTGATAAAGACACTAAGTTAGCGCATAACAGCGCGGCTTATGCTGCGGCAGGTTTATTAACCCCATTAGGTGAGTCTTTGCACTGTGAAGCTAATATCGTTGAGATGGGTTTTGCCGCGTTAACACTTTGGCCAAACATACTGGATAGCTTGGATGAGCATACGTTTTTTCAGCAAGCTGGTGCAATCATGGTCAGTCATGAGCAAGATAAAGGTGATTACCAGCGTTTTGTCAGACACCTGCAAAACAATTATCCTGATCAAGCGCTGCAATCATTAAATCGTGCAGGGTTAACAGCGCTTGAGCCGGAAATTGGCCGTAGTTTTAATCAAGGCTTATATCTTCCTCAAGAAGGACAACTGGGTAATCGACGTTTATTAGTGGCACTGCGCAAGCAGCTTGAGCAAGAAGCGGCTAATGGCAGCAGTAATGCGAATACACTTAATTGGTTAACCGAGTGCCCTGTTGTTGGCATAGGTTTGGCTGGCGAAAGGAGTACTGTTACTTACCGTCAAAACGCTAAACAACAAAGTAAAGTCTTTGATTTAGTTATTGATTGTCGTGGTACTGGTGCGACTACCAAGCAAAGTGCCAAAGCATGCCAACCGATGAGCGATTTAAGATCGGTCAGAGGTGAGCTTTTTCAGCTTTATGCACCAGAGGTCAATATTACTCGGCCAGTGCGGCTAATGCATCCAAGATATCAACTTTATATAGCTCCAAAGGGTAAAGGTTTTTATGTGGTTGGTGCTACTGAAATTGAAAGTGATGATGATGCACCGATGACAGTGCGCTCAGCTATGGAATTACTCAGTGCTGCTTATAGTGTTCACCCTGGCTTTGCTGAAGCGAATATTCGTCAACATGTTAGCCAATGTCGACCCGCCTTTAGCGATAACCAACCAAAAATAACGCAGCAAGATTCACTCATTCAAGTTAATGGTTTATTTCGCCACGGTTTTTTAATCGCGCCAGTCGTGCTTGAGCAAACAATGGCTGTTATTAAAAACCGACTAAAGAGCAGCCAAATAGCGTTGCCTTATGATGATTTATTGCCGGTAATTATTAAACAAGCTTCAATTGAAAAAGACACAACTTATGAATATTCATATTAATGGAAAAGCCTACTCATTAGGCAATGAACCACAAATTAGTGTTAGCTCAGCGCTAACATTGCATTTTATCGAACCGCAGCAAAGCACCTTTGCCGTGGCGCTTAATGGTGATTTTGTTGGTAAAGCAGAATATGACAACACCATGGTCAAAAATGGCGACAGCCTAGACATATTACAACCCATTCAAGGAGGCTAAGCCGTGGCATTGAATATTTACGGAGAAAACCTTGATAGCCGTTTGCTAATTGGCAGTGCGTTATATCCATCACCTGAAGTGATGAAGCAGGCTATTTTAGCCAGTGGTTCACAAGTGGTGACATTATCGTTAAAGCGTCAAAACCCAGCAGAGCAGTCGGGTCAGCAGATTTGGCGTTATTTACAAGAGATAATTAAACAAACTAACGGGCATTTATTGCCAAATACAGCTGGCTGTAAAACCGCAAAAGAAGCGGTGACGTTAGCAAAAATGAGCCGTGAAATCTTTCAAACCAATTGGCTTAAACTTGAAGTGATTGGTGATGATTATAACTTGCAGCCAGATCCCATTGAGTTACTCAATGCGACAGAGCAACTTATTAGTGAGGGCTTTAAAGTCCTGCCTTATTGCACCGATGACTTAGTGTTATGCCAACGCCTTTATGATTTAGGTTGTGAAGTTATCATGCCATGGGCCTCACCGATTGGTACAGGTAAAGGTTTGATGAACCCTTATAACCTCGAAACGATAAGGCTACGACTACCTGATGCAACGCTGATTTTAGATGCCGGTATTGGCAAGCCATCAGATGCCTGTATGGCGATGGAAATGGGTTATGACGGTGTCTTGCTTAACAGTGCTGTGGCGTTAGCGGATAACCCAGTATTGATGGCAAAAGCTTTTAGTCAAGCATTGCAAGCTGGCGAGCAGGGTTATGTCGCAGGTATTATGGAGCAAAGACAAACTGCGCATCCATCAACGCCAACATTAGATACACCGTTCTGGCACCAGTCGTGAGTTCAACTGCTTTTTGCTGTAGCACACAATTAAGGCGTCAAATGTACTCATTGACTAACGTCAACTCCGTGCAATTTCCTTGTAATTGAGCACTACAGCTTCAAGCAATGTAACTAAGGATAATAGTCTTTAAGTCACTTTTATCGAAAACAGAAAAGTAATAATAGTGACAACACAAAAATATGGATACCCGACAAGACACTTCGGGTATGACGGTAAATCTGAATTATCTGTTATGACGGCAAGCTCAGATATCCGGTATGACGGTTAACTTGATACTGCGGGTGTGATTGTGTGAGTTTGCGTGAATCTAACTTTGGCAATGCTAGTTGATGAGTATATACCGCAAGCCATCGTCACTCCCGTGGTGTCTTAGTCGGGAGTCCATTGTCTTAATGGCTCTGATTGAAGCGAAAATAAAAAGAAAGAAAGCATGACAACAAAACTAAAACCAATAATTTGGACGATTTCGGGCAGTGATTGCTCGGGTGGTGCTGGTATAGCGGCAGATATTAAAACCGGCCATGGCTTAGGGGTTGAAGTTTGTCATTTGATCACCGCCAATACCGTGCAGAACTCTTCTAAACTCGTATCGGTGAATCCCGTCTCTATTGATATTTTACAGCAGCAATTTGAAGTGCTTATTGCGGACAAATCACCATCGGTCATCAAAATAGGTTTAGTGGCTAACATTGAGCAAGTCGTGTGGTTAAGGCAAGTTTTAATCCAAGCTAAGCAAGCCAATGCTAATGTATTAGTGGTTTATGATCCTGTCGGTCAAGCCAGTGTTGGTGGTAGCTTCAATGCGTTAACATTAGCGCAATTAAGCCCTTTGTTATCGCAAGTCGATGTCATCACCCCAAACTTGTTAGAAGCACAGAGCTTAAGCAACTTAACTGAGAAAAATGCTGTGCAAAATGTTGAAACCCTCGCTAAGAAAATCTATCAAGATTTTTCCATTACTAGCATTATCATCAAAGGCGGCCATAGTGAGCAAAATACAGCGCAATCTGTTGATTACTGTTATCACCAATTGAATCAACTTAGTGACGAGAAGCAAGACAACCAAGAAAAGCAGCATCAAGTTATTCGTTATCAATTAAGTTCGCCGCGCATCGCTACACACTATAGTCATGGTGGTGGCTGCAGCTTTGCTACAGCGTTAGCATCCTTCTTAGCATTAGGTTATTTAATGCGTGATGCATTTACCCAAACTAAAGCTTTTATTAACCAAGGCTTATCGGCAACACAAGCAATAAGTACTCAACAGCAACATAGTTATTATGGTGCTTTTGAGCAATCGCCTACTGCTTTGCAAGCAAATAACTTCCCTCAAGTGGTAGATGAAATAAGTCGAAAGTACCAAGATTTAGTGGCTTTTAAATCACTTGAATTGGTAAATAATCAACTTGGTCTTTACCCAGTTATTGATTCTCTATATTGGCTAAAGCGCTTATTACCTTTAGGTCTAGAAATAATTCAGCTCAGAGTTAAAAATGTTAGTGCCCAAGAGTTAGAGCAGATTATTATTGAGGCGGTCGAGTTAGCCAAAGATTATAAAACTCGCTTGTTCATTAATGACTATTGGCAACTTGCTATAAAACATGGCGCCTATGGCGTGCATATTGGTCAGGAAGATCTGGAAGAAGCCGATTTAGCACAAATTCAACAAGCTGGTATTTGTTTAGGGATTAGTACTCATGGTTGTTATGAGTTTTTATTAGCGCAACAATTACAACCGTCTTATTTAGCCATTGGCGCTATTTTTCCCACTAAAACCAAAGATATGACCGGTCAAATTCAGGGGATAGATAACTTAAAACAAGTGTTGAGTTTACGACCAGCAGCAACATCAGCGCAAATTCCGGTGGTTGCTATTGGAGGAATTACCTTGGAACGAGCAAAAGAAGTTGCTGCTACTGGCGTTGAAAGTATTGCTGTAGTGACTGCAATTACCGAAGCTGAAACTTCACACGCTATATCACCGGAGCAGGCAGTTGCAAAATTACAATCGATAGCATTAGCAGCAGATAGTGCTTAATATCTTAAAATACTTAATTGCATAAATGGCTCTTTCAGGATGAACATGAAATTTTTAGAAAATAAAATTCCACCGCCGTTAGTGGCAATTATCATTGCTGCTTGTATGTGGGGGCTAAGTCAGTTCACTGACAATATTATGCTTTCAGCTACCGTAAAGTATTCGCTTGTTTTTATTTTTGTATCAACAGGAATATTCTTTGCCCTTGCGGGCGCTATTTCTTTTCGCCTAGCAAAAACTACCGTCAATCCTTTAAAGCCAGATACCGCAAGCGCACTAGTCACTTCGGGTATTTATCAGTTTTCCCGTAATCCGATGTATGTGGGTTTCGTTGGTTTTCTATTTGCTTGGACTAGTTTCTTAGGGTCCGTTTGGGGCATTGGCTTTATTGCAGTGTATATTGCTTTTATTCAACGTTTTCAGATTTTTCCCGAAGAGCGGGCGCTTACCAAAATATTCAACGGTGAATTTGAAGATTATAAAAACCAAGTTCGCCCTTGGCTTTAGCGTTTAGTTGTATTTAAGTGAGGTCATATTTCCAAGTACTTTGGCTGCCTTAAAAATAGCCAACTATAATAACTGTTAAAATTATAATGAGTTGTCACTATTAATCAGTGAGAATGATTGGAGAGTTATCATGATAGAACTTAAAATACAGTCAATTGGCACAGGTGTTGGTGTTGAATTACCTAGTGAAGTGTTAAAACAGTTACAAGCAACAGTCGGTGAAAGTATCTTTTTAGAGTATATGGCAGATGGTAGCTACGCCTTGATGAAGCATGATGAAGAATTTGCTGAGCGAGCAATGTTAGTTGACGGACAAATGCACGAAGAAGATAGTTAATAAAAGCATTATTAAGAGAAGCAATGAGACAAAATAGATTACTGCGTTATCAGCAGATATCGGTTGAAAACGTGTTTGAAAAAGAAAGCCAAATCATTAGCCAAATTCAAGCAGGTGAATTTCAACAGTGTTTATTACTCTGGCAAGCAAAGCAGCCGACACTGGTATTACCGGCAGGGAAAAAATGGCCAGAATCAAAGGAGTTAATTGCTCAGCTGGCTGAAGACAACTGGTTGTTACATGCTAGAAAAACAGGTGGCGCTCCGGTCCCTCAATGTCAGGGGATAATTAACTTATCTCATCTCTATCTTTGGTCTGTTGATGAGCCATACTCCATCACCCAAGCTTACCTAAATTTGTGCAAGGTATTGCATGATTTCTTTATGAAATTTGGTTTAGTCAGTCACGCTCATGCTACTGAATTTTCGTATTGTGATGGTGATTATAATATCAATATTAATGGCAAAAAAATTGTCGGAACTGCACAAAGAGTTATATTGAAAAAGGGTGGTGGTAAAATAGTCTTAGCGCAAGCATTTATCTTAATTGATGTGATCTTAGCCCTCATCGTAGAGCCTGTTAATTTGTGTTATCAACTATCGAATAAAACAGAACAAGTTAAAGCTGAGGTTCATACTACTTTATTTGAAAATACAGCTGAACGTCCTAGTATCGATAAACTTTATCAACTGTTAACGCAAGCATTTATCGATAGTGAGCTTTACTAAGAGCGGCTCACTATCTGACAATCACCTTAATTTCCTACTCGCTTTACCAAGTTTTTAAAAGCGCTGTCGCCGCTGACTTTTCAGGAAAGTCTTGTTCACTATCAACAGCTTCAATTAAGTACTTCTTCGCTTCCACCTTTCTTGATAATGCATTAAGGGTCACGGCCGTGTGGTATTTAACTTCCGCATTATCAAAATCTTTGGTAAGCGCTATTCTAAATAAGGCAATGGCCTGTTGGTGATCACCCAAGCGACTTTTTATCCAGGCAAGAGTATCAATAATGGCAACATTATCAGGTAAATAACCATAAGCTTGTTCAGCATATTGCTTCGCTTTTGCTGTATTACCTAAGGTGAATTCAACACTGGCGGCGTTATTTAATAAAATAGGTAATGGGCCAAATTTCTGCATTAGCTCTTGATAATAGTCAGCAGACTTTTGATATTTCTCGGCGCCTTTGTAGCTATCTGCTAGTGCTATTGCCACTAGCATATCGTTAGGGTATTTCTTCAACCAATTCTGTAACGGCTTAATGACTCTACTTTGCTTATCATCAAGTCTGTAGCTTCGATATAATCCTAGAATCGCTTGTTTTTGATCGGACTTTTTTAAGGCTTCTTGGTAAAACTTAATCGATTGCTTGGTATCGCCTAACGCTAAATACAAGTCACCTTTAAGTACCGCGGTTAAACTTGGGCTTTCGGTTAAGTCACTAATAGATGAAATTAAGCTTAAGCTAAAGGCTTCATTTTTATTCTTTATCGTCAGATTCACTAAACCAATATAAGCAGGCAGGTAGTTATCATCTGCAATAATTGCTTTCTTATAAGACTTTTCTGCCCCTAAACTGTCCTTGGCTTTAATTTGCGCTTTCGCTAAGACAATTAAGGCTTTAGCTTTGTGACGAGATTTTTCTACATAATCTCTTAACGCCAGAACCGCTTGTTGGTGCTTGTTTTGTTGTTGATATAGCTTGGCAATAGCATATAACGCTTGCGGATCTCTTGGGTTCTGACCAATATACTGATCTAGTAAGTCAATTGCTTCATCCAGTTTTCCTTGTTTATTTAAAATGCGGCTAAGCTTTAACACCACATAAAAATTATTAGGATCTTGAGCATAAGATTTTTGTATCCAAGTTAATGCGCTAGCAATATCTTTTTTGAATAAATAACTGTCTGATATCTCGGTCATTAGCAATACGTTTTTATCAAATAAGGCTAACTTCTCAAGCAAGAAGGTTAAGGCTTTATCAAATTCCCCATTAATGTTATCCATACGTGCAAGATGCACCATAGCGATAATATTGTTTTCATCGAGTAACAACGCTTGCTCAAAAGCAGACCTTGCCTCAGGAATTTGCTTGTTTAACCCGTAAAGCATACCTAAGCGTTGTTGGAAGAAGCTATTCGTTGGATCTTCAGCAACTAGGCTTTTAGCTATATTAATCGCTAGCGGATATTTTTTAGTATTTTGATATGATTCAATCAACAGCAACTTGATTTGCGTGCCGTTAATCTCGTTATCCTTAATGGCAGAAAGTGCTTCTATTGCCGCTTGATAATCACCAGATTGCATTTTACTACGCGCTAAATTACTCACACTCACTGCAGAATTAGGATAGCTGTCGACCACTTTTTCAAAATAAAATTGCGCTTTGCTACTGTCTTCAAGTTGTAAATAAGTTAACCCTAACAGTGTCAGAATGTCGGGGTTTCCAGGACGTGCCACATTGGTTTTGGTTAATAGGTGACGTGCCGAGTTCAATTCACCTTGTTGAATTTCAATACTGGCGATCATTCTCACGGTATCAATATCAAACTCAACATACTTTAGGTATTGACTGAGGTATCGATGAGCATCATTTAAATTACCAAATTGAAAGTTAGTCAGTCCCGCTAAAAAGTAGTAATCTGGCGTGTTTTTCATCACCTCTGGCGGTACAGCAGATAGTGTTGCAATTACTTCTGAAAGCTTATTATTTTCAGATGACTTTTTCTTATCATCACTGGGTAAACTCGCGTTAATAATCGCTCTTAAATAACCGGCTCTTGGTTCATTAGGGATTTCTGCCAGAATGTAATCTACGTGGGGTAATGCTTGTTGGTACTCTTTTAGTTCAATATGCAACATCGCTTTGGTTAAGCGAGCAGATAAATGATTTTCATTAATTTTTAAAGCTTCGTTAATGGCGATTAACGCACCTTGGCGATCGCCTAGGCGATGTAATATTTTCGATTTTAATACCCAGCCATTTAAAAATGGTTTTACGCTGCTTAGCGATAGGTCAATATAGTTGAGTGCTTGTTCAACGTTAGCGTCTTGTAATGCTATTTGTGCTCTGCCGAGTAAAGCAATTTGGCTTTTTGGCTGCAAACTTAATGCCGCAACAAAAGCTTTATCAGCTAAGCTATATTGCTTCTTACCTATATAGGCTTGACCTCGGATAAGCAAAAGCTCAAGTTCTATCTTTTCGTTACGTTGACCAAGTTTAGCGACTTCAAGTGCATCATCATATTTTCCTTGTAAAATATAAGCTTGGCCATACAAGGTGATTAACCTGTCATCATCAACTTTACCATCTCTTGCTCTATCTAACTCGACTTGAGCTGCAGCACCGTTGCCTTGCGTAATTAAAACTTGCGCCATTAATACTCGTGATGGCATATGGCTAGGGTTTTCTTTAATGACATTCTTTAAGTGAATAATGGCACTAGCAAACTCATCATTTTGAAAAGCAATTAACGCCTTCTCATAGCTTTCGTCAGTTTTTTCATTTGCAAAAGCTATGCAAGAAACAAGTGATAAGGTGAGTAGACTCGAAAGCAGGCTGTTTTTAATATTCATGATGTACCGTTGTTAATGTGTATCTTATTGGAGACAATCTATATTCAACTTTCTTAACCGATGATTTGAATAAAACCTATTGGAAATAGTGAAAGATATAATTTGTTAAAATAGTAACATTGATAACGAGTTAGTGAGTAAACTTTTATTATAAATTGACGCTAAAGTATTGAAAACTATTGTCAGTTTTCTTTACAATAAGGCTTGTGAAATTAAAGGTTCGACCACTTTGCTATGTTAAAGTGTTGTTAAATGGCGACATTGCAATGTTGGAATGAAAATTGCTTTGTATGCCATTGTTAATGGAAAGTTAGCGGTTGAAGCTAACAGACCATCTTTTATTTTAAAGCGATGATGAATAGATATTATGAGCGTAATTAAAAATGTAATTAAAGTTTTAGCCGCAACAGCTTTGCTTTCATCGGCAAGTGCTTTTTCTGCTGATTTCCTTGTTGATACAACAATTGATGACTCTCACGATCCAGGTGCTGGTGGTTGGAGATACGATATTGAAAAAATGGATGTTAAATGGGCAAAGGATGACACAATTACGGTTGATGTTTATACAAATTTTGTCGATTACAACAATAGAAATGCTACCTATGATAGATATGGTAACTTTACCGGAAACATCGTTCTAGGTGACCTGCTAATTGGTACTAATGGAGCTGACACACCTTTTAACTATGCTTTTGTATTATCTGACTCTGATAGAGAAGATTACTACTCATCTAGTCGTGGTGACCACTGGGAAAAGAAAGGGCTCTTCACTGAAATAAGCTCGACAGTTGAAGCAGGTGGTAGAGATGGCTATCATAGAAAATCAACTTCTGTTCAATCAGGGGAAGTTATGGCTGGCAATACAGTTGGTCAAGGCCGAGAAGGCGATTTGACTGTAGATAGAAATAATGCCGGCTACAATTATGATAATTTTGATATAATCAGCTTTAGCTTTAATGTAAACGGTATTGATGCATTTCAAAATGCTTCACAGCTTGCATTTAGTTGGGCCATGTCTTGTGCGAACGATGTTGTTGATGGTGTAGTTAATGTTAATCGTCCTGACGGTGGCACCAACAAAATTCCTGAGCCTGCTACTTGGATATTGATGCTACTAGCATTAGCTTTCATGGTAACTCGAAAAGACAAAGCGAATAACTTCTCTGCTTAATTCATTGAATCATTAAATGAATACAAAAAACGACCTGCGGGTCGTTTTTTTATAGCTCTCGTTCGGTTTTATCGTTGTAGGTTAACCTGTTAATATAGTAGCTATAGTTTTAAAATTACTAGCACTTATATGACCGACATTATTGATGACAGCATCTGTCCCCTTTGCCAGCAAAGCAATCGCTGTGGAGTACAAGCTTCAGCGGGCTGTTGGTGTATGACAACTACAGTGCCTGCTGAGTTATTAGCAAAAACACCTGAAAAACAAAAAAATAAAAGTTGTATTTGCCAAGCCTGTATAGAAAACTATTATCAAACATTTGAAAAGTCTGTACATAGAACGACACAGTAGCTTAATTTATTTTTCTATCTCGCTACTTCGAAAGTTAGCTATACAGCAGTAAAATAGCAGCAATGAAATCGGTTACTCTTCAACGTGATGAATAAAAGCCCTACACCATACCAGCCTATAATCAGCTCAGCTGCAAAAATTGCCGTCATTGGTGGTGGTGTTGCTGGTTCAACCATCGCATTGCGGCTTGCAGAGTTAGGCTTAGATACCACCATTATCGAAAAAGGCCCGAGTCTTGTTAACGGACCGCCAATTTGTCATTTACATGCCGGTGGTAATCTCTATCGTGAGATTTCTGATGCGCAATGTTTAACACTGTTAAAGCAATCAATTGATACTGTTAAGGTCTATCCGCTAGGGGTTAATAAGCGTCCTACGGTTATTGCCCTGCCTAAAACGGACAAAGGCCAACCGAGTGATTTACTGCCTCGATTAAAAAAATTAACGGCTAAATACACTGAATTGGTTGAGCTAGATAATCGCAATAAAGTACTGGGTGAGCCAGAAAATTACTTTAAATTTTATTCAAAAGCAGAGCTAGAAGCATTAGCAAAACTGCCGATTCCCGATGAAGCTGTAAAAGATACCGATTGGTTAATCGCCTATGCCAAGCATGTTGATTTAACGCTACTAAAGTTTCCAGTCTTAGTGGTACAAGAATACGGCTTATCAGCTTTTCGTTTTGCTGCTATTGCTAGCTTAGCCATTGAAAATTTATCAAGCTGCCAGTTAAAAACGCATCAGCAGGTTGTTGATATTATTTCAAAAAGTACAACTCCAGGCTGGCAAGTTACCACTAAAAGTGAACAAAGCCAGTTACCCCAAGTACAAAACTTTGATTATGTGATTAATGCTTGTGGTTTTAAAACCGGTGAAATTGATGACATGGTTCAGGCGAAGCGGCAGCGCATGGTTGAGTTTAAAGCCGCTTATGTCGCACACTGGCCAGAATGCCAAGGTTTATGGCCTGAAGTCGTTTTTTATGGTGAGCGAGGAACTCCGCAGGGAATGGCGCAGTTAACCCCGTATCCCGGCGGTTATTTTCAATTACATGGCATGACGCAAGATATTACTTTGTTTAAGCAAGGTCTTGTTGCGAGTTGCCAAAACAGTGCTCAGCCTAAGCTAGCCCAGCGCTTTGTCGATAAAATAGATAAAAACTGGCCAATTCAGCTAGTTAACAGTAGAACTATGGGCTCTATTGAACATATTGCCCAGTATATTCCAACATTTAATACTGCCGAAACAGCAAGTAAACCGCTGTTTGGTGCGCAACAAATTCCTGGAGGGGATGCCCACTTAAGAGCGGCAGATGTTTCCTTTGACGGGAAAAATTATGCACGTGCTGAAATTGTCAAAGCTTCATCAGCACTGGCTGCAGCAGATGCAATTTTAAAGGATCTTATTGAATGTGGGGTGATAACAGCTGAGCAGATAGGAGATAAGCTCACTGAACATTATTTCCCTATCAGTCAACAAAGCAGTGAGCAAGAAGTCACTAACCGAGCGATGACCTTGGCGAAGCAGCGCAATTACCCTGCCGCTTTAGCCAAAAATTTTTAGTTCTCAATTAGCGCTTTAGTGCAGCTAATAACTCTGCAAAAGTATCAAAACACCAATTTGGCTGATATTTACTAATATCTTCGCCGTAGTTATAGCCATAAGTTAAGCCGACACAGTCAATATTCGCAGCTTTCGCGGCTAAAATATCATTTTTAGAATCACCAATCATCACACATTGCTCAGCAGAAGCATTAAGCTGTGCTAGTGCGTAATGTAATTGCGCAGGGTGCGGTTTCTTTTGCGCTAATGTATCACCAGAGATCAACAGTTCAAATAAATCGACTATGCCTAAATCTTGCAGAATCGGTTGAGTGAAAGCCGTATTTTTATTGGTAATAATGGCGAGGCGATAACCTAAGCTTTTCAAAATCACTAAACTTTTTTTCACATCTTGGTATAGCGTTGAATGGTCAGATAAACAGTTTTTATAATGTTTTAAGAAAAGCGCTAACGCGTCATTAACTAGCGCTGAATTAAGTTTTTCATCTTTTTTTAACGACGCCGATAATGCATGCTCAATTAAGACTTTTGCCCCCGTACCAACCCAACGACGTATTACTTGCTCTTCATATTGCGGTTTAGCTAAATCTAGTAAGGTTCTATTCAATGCTAAGGCAAGGTCTGGTGCACTATCGACTAGCGTACCATCGAGATCGAACAATAGGACACTTTTATCTTTTATCTTCACAGTTTCTACACTAATTATTAGGCTGATATCAGCCATTATTTTATCACTCACCCAGTAGATAGCTAGCGTCTTATTCGTCCTCAAATGACATGTGAAGCAAATATTTTATCTGCTCATTCTTTGTTTAGCATGGAGCTAATTCAAGTAGCAGCAAGTCATTTTGTTAAAAATATGTTTACAAGTGTTGCTTTTGGTAATGTGATATTATAACATTTTGCGAATTGTTACTTTATCACATTATATTTTGGGTTTTTCATGAACAAGTTCACATTATTAGCCAGTGCAATTGCATTGGCTATCACAAGTAATCAAGTAAGTGCGGAGCAGATCACAGGTAAGGTTACCAGCGAGCAAGGTAAAGCTCTTGATAACGTTTTAGTCAAAGTTATGGGGACTAATAATTCAGTTAAAACAGATGAAAATGGTGATTTCTCTTTAAAGGTTAAGCCGGGTGAGTATGAATTACACATTACTGCAAAATCTTATGTCCATAAAAATTTAGACGTAGTTGTTGTTAAAAGTGATAACCCTAATGTTGCCATTTCGTTAGATAAGTCAGCTATTGAAATCATTGATGTATCAGCAACGCCTTTTCATAGTTCAAATATTGAATCTGCATTACCTGTTACAGTATTACATGGTGAGCAACTTAGAATGCGTCAAGCCAATACCTTAGGTGATACATTAGCTAAAGAGGTAGGTGTGCACAGTAATTTTCATGGTGGTGTTGCATCTACGCCGATCATTCGTGGCTTAGATGGCCCAAGAGTGTTAGTAACACAAAATGGTCTTGATGCAGGTGATGCATCACGAGTAGGGCCAGATCATGCTGTTTCGACAGAAGCGTCTACCAGTGAAAGCATTGAAGTACTTCGAGGCCCAGCAACACTATTCTACGGTAGTGGCGCCATTGGAGGTGTAGTCAATGTTGTGGATGAACGAGTACCTACCAGTACAGATACTAAAGGTGAATGGTTAGCTGAAGTAAATAGCGGCAATGAACAGCAGCAATTATCCGGCAGTGTAAACTCTGGTGTTGGTAATGTTGCGTTTCATGCCGATGGTTTTTGGCGAGAAGCAGAAAACTATACTATTCCAGAAAAAGACGGCGTAGATGAAGTAGAGAATTCGGCTTCATCTACGCAAGGTTTTACTTTAGGCACTAGCTATATCCTCGATGAAGGCTACGTTGGTGTTTCTTATCAAAACTTGCAACAAGAATATGGCATCCCAGGCCATAGCCACGGTGATGAGAATATTGAAGTATTCGCAGACCTTACTCAGCACCGTTTTCAGATGTTAAGTGAGCTTAATGTTAACGGTAGCATTATCAAGTCTATCAATACTAAGTTGGCATTTACCGATTATGAGCACCATGAAGTTGAACTTGGCATCGCAGGCACTACCTTCAACAACGAAACGCTAGAAGCACGGGTTGAATTGCTGCACCAGGACTTTTATCAATGGCGTGGTGGTCTTAGCGTGCATTATAAGCAAAGTGATTTTACCGCTGTCGGCTTAGAAGCTTTTACTCCACCTTCAACAACAGATTCAATCGCCCTTGCCTGGATGGAAGAGCGTCATTTTGGCGACTTCTTATTTCAACTCGGTGCCAGAATTGAACATACAGAAATTACCGCAGATAACGTGCGATTGCCTGAAATTGAACTAATGGGCGGCCATGAAGGAGAGCATCATGACGATCATGGAAGTCATGATGAAATGGTTAGAAATTTTGATGTTGCTCATACTTTTAATCCGGCAAGTGCATCTGCAGGCATCGTTTGGGATTTTACTGATGGCTATAACCTAGGTTTATCATTATCACTTTCACAACGTGCACCATCATCTGCGGAGTTGTTATCTTTTGGCCCGCATATTGGTACAGGAACTTATGAAGTAGGGGCATTGTTTAAAGTTTATGAAGATGAAGAACATGGTACTGACATCGGTATAACTGATGAAGAAATTGTCATGGAAACGTCGAGTAATATCGATATAAGTCTTCGCAAGTTTAAAGGGGATTTTGGTTTTATTATTAACGCGTTTTATAACCAGATTGATGACTATTATTATCAACAAGCAACGGCTCTTTCGGCGGGAGACGGACACGATCATGACCATGACCACGGCGAAGAGGTTCATGAAGGTGAAGAAGAAATTTCTCACAACTTACCCCTATATATTTTCACAGCGCAAGATGTTGAATTGTATGGTGTTGAAGCACAAGTTACTTGGAACCTAAACGACAACTTTATTTGGAAAGTACAAGGTGACTTAATTCGTTCTCGCCTTACGTCAGGAGAAGAGCTACCAAGAACGCCACCTGCACGTTTAGCCACTGAGTTGAGCTATCAAAATGACAGTATCTCTGCAGATATATTTGTCAGCCATAACTTTGAGCAAACTCACATTGCCGAATATGAGACTTCCACGGACTCGTACACATTAGTAGATGCCAATATTAATTATCATTTTAACTTGGCAGAGCAAGATCTAGCTTTGTATTTAAAAGCGACAAACCTAACCGATGAATATGCGCAAGTGCATACCTCATTCTTAAAAGACTTAACTCCGTTAGCAGGAAGATCATTTGCCTTGGGCATTCGAGGATCTTTTTAACGGCGCTAAATAGTTATTACAAAATTTATTCAATCGATTTAAAATTTTTACAAGGATTATTATGAAAATCAATTCACTACCTAATATAGTGCTCGCTAGTGCTGCCTTTTTATTGGTAGGTTGTAACTCCAGTGAAACCACTGTTGTTGAGAAAGAACCAACCGTTATTGAAGATGATCACGCACATGATGAAGAGCTAGGTAAAGGTCGCTTAGCAATCGCTGAATCTGAGCAGGCAATGCTGCATATTTTTGATTTAGAAGATAACACCTTAGTTGATTCAATCACGTTAACACACCCAGCAGAATATCTGTACGCTAGCCCTGAAAACCGCTATGCAGTTGCCGTACAACGTACTCTAGATAGTGTCGAGTTTGTTGATGGCGGCTTATGGCAAGAACTTCATGGCGACCATTATGATCAACATAATGATGCGCCTATGTTAACTTCGTTTCAATTGCATGATGTAAAGCCCACGCATTATGTGCCTCGTGGTGATAAAGCGGCAATTTTCTTTGATGGTAACGAAGAAACAGCAGAAAGTGCTAATTTAGTGTTATTAAGCGATGAAAGTATTGCGCTAGAAAAGCTTATTGCTGAGTATCATTTTGATACTTATATGCATGGTACTGCAGAAATAAGAGGCGACTTTGTGTTAACGACATTGCGCGAAAGTGACGCTGAAACAACCTTACCTGCGCAAGTGGCTTTATTAGAAGTACATGACGATCACTTTCACCAAGAGCAAGTGTTCGAAACCACATGTCCTGCACTGCATGGCAGCTTTCAAACGGAACAGCATATTGCCTTTGCTTGTGAAGATGGCATTTTAGCTATTGAACAGCAAGGAAGTGTTTTTACAGCGCACAAGATTGCCAACCCGACAGACTTACCTGAAGGCGTTCGCATTGGTTCGCTTAAGGGAAGCGAAGAAAATGAAGTAATGATTGGTATTTCACGTGCGGGCTATCATTTAGTCGATTTAACTGAAAAAAGCATAACTGCATTTAATTGGCAAGCAGAAGAGGGTTTAACGTCAGTGAGTTATGGCTTCGATGGTCATAATGAGCATATGATAATTCTTGATAATACCGGTCAGTTAAACTTATTTTCAGCTGAAAATAACTGGCAGCTAGAGAAAAGAATTCCACTCTTTGATGCACTAGCAGAAGATGCAAAACCTTCGATTATCGCCTCAAAAGCCCATGAATTTATTTATGTTATCAATGGCCAAGAAGTGACTACCGTTGACTTACATGATGGTGAAGTCATTAACCACTTTGACCTCAATTTTGTCCCCGGTAAAGCCGCATGGCTTGGTGTAGCCAATGAGGAAGAACACCAACACTAATACAATAATGCTCGCGTTTTGTTGTACTCTTTAGCCACATTTTATGTGGCTTTTTTTATTTTTATATTTAGCAATTTATCCCTAACAAAAATAAATTTCCTGTGCTGAAATCAAATGTTGAGATGGAATTATTGCTAAATACACTGTACTTGCTTAAAGTCTGTGCCTGTTGTTGATATAGCGTTATTTTTGAGTCTAGCTATATAAACTATTTCGATTGAAAGGAAGTGTTTTGGAATTTGCTAGTTTAACCGTTGAAATAGCGTTATTTTTATTTGCCGTCGCCATTATCGCAGGCTTTCTTGATACCTTAGCTGGTGGCGGAGGTTTATTGACCTTACCGGCATTAATGATGAGTGGTTTACCGCCACTTTCGGCACTGGCGACCAATAAATTGCAATCGAGTATGGGAACTGCGACTGCAAGTATTATGATGTTTCGTGGCAGGCGAGTGCGATGGCATCAAGTAAAGCAGTTAATGTTAGCAGCCTTCATTGGCTCAGCTCTTGGTACGGTTATCATTCAATTTGTTGATGCGGAACTGTTGACCTTAGTTATCCCCGTAGTGATCTCTATTATTGGTTTGTATTTTCTATTCACCCCTGTGGTTGATGAGGAAAATAAATCAGCAAAAATTTCAGAGGGTCGTTACAAAAAACTAGTGGTACCGATTATTGGTATGTATGACGGTATCTTTGGACCAGGTACCGGTTCATTTTTTACTCTTGCCGGCCGAGCTTTACGTGCCCAACCCTTTTTACAAGCAACGGCGATTGCCAAAACACTCAATTTCTCCACCAATTTCGCTTCGCTTATCGTTTTCTTATTTGCTGGTCATGTTGTGTGGTTAGCAGGTTTGGTGATGATGGTAGGGCAGTTTATTGGTGCTTGGTTAGGCTCACACTGCTTGTTTAAAATTCCTGTTAATTACCTGAGATACTTAGTGGTGATTATGTGTTTTGCCATGCTGGCAAAATACGTTACAAGTTAGTGTCCTTGTCTTACTTAGTTGTGCTAATTTAGCTAGAGCTTACTTCAATGCTTTTTCCTTTCCACATTCTAAAGCTATAGCAATAGTACTATACGGGTACTAAAACCATTGCTCTTACCATGTAAATCAGCAGTATCTTCAATAAAGCTATGACGGTCTAAGTCAATCCAACGATAGTTAAAACTAACGTTAAACTTGGAAGATAGCCACCAAGACAAACCGAAAGAAAATATGTTGGTGGAGCCTGCGTCTATTTGTCCATCTTTGCCATTAAATACAGAGTAACGAGTGCTTATCTCCCATGCCCCCCAACCATTTTGGTAGACAGAATGAGCAACTGATATAGGTGAAAATACACCACTTTTATGATTATACTCTCGCATTTCGCCAGTAAGAGAATAGGATGCACTGACGTGATAACCATCTAACTCAGGATTACCTAAATATTCAGCTTTAACTTTTGTTTTTGTGTATTCACTTAACATCCAAAAAGGGCCTTTCCGCCATGATGCTTCAAGGTTATAAGTTAAAGTGTTATCAGCATCTATATCGCCTGAGTCAATAAAAGCTGGTGACTTATTAAACTCTGGCTCAGAAGAGAATCGAATAGTTTCTTTGGCATCGCTATACCTTAAACCTGCGCCAAGGTGAAAAATTTGCCCTTCATCTTCAGAGACATAAGGTAACCAAGTAGTACGTCCAACAAACTGCGTGGCACTTTCACTAAGGGACTCGTTATTTTCTATCCAATCGTTAAAAATACCACCTGCCCAAGTTAATCTATTATCAAGACCACCCCCACTTAAAACAGCCCCAACATTTCGAGAAGGCATAAGGGTATCAGAAACTACAGTACGTTCTTGCATTTGCAAAAATATCATACCAATAGACCTTTCCATGGACATCGGTTCTTTTTGTTTACCTATGCTTAGAGTAGTGTTGGCAAAACTTGGGATATCTACACGCCAGTCAAAAAAACTAACGTCATCGGTGGTCTTAGTGTCAAAGCCTTTATCAAAGGCATTAGTTGCACCACTAATCATGTATACCCATGGCGAATCAAACATGATTCTGCCTGCAAGACCAAAGCGTAATGCACGAATTTCACCACCATCATATTCTTGCAAGTCACCAACTTGTTGTTTGCTGGCTTCATCTTGAGACTTCCAGCTTTGTCTATCCATGGCTAGTGCACCAATTAAGGTTGTGGTGAAATAATCATTCTTAAAATTGATCCAATCTGCATCTTTATAGTGACTGGGAATTACCATTTGAGGAGGTGAATAAGCTAACCAACTGGCTTTTTTAGCTTTCTTTTTGGCCTTTTCTTGGTGAGCTAAAGCGGAAATATTACTTTCTTTTTTTAGGTTGTTACGAACGATTATGCCATCTTTAATGGCTAAAAGTATGTGCTTTTTTGTGTCGAGTAACGCTTCAATGTTCTTATTTGGGTCGTGATCGAGAATTAAGAAACTGGCTGGTTTACCTGGTTCTAATGTACCGAGTAGAAAGCCATTTTGCGCATCTAATACAATATCAGAAGAAGAGACCTTTACTTCATTAATGGTGACTAAATCAAAAAGTTTGTTTGTGATAACTAAATTAGCAACAGCGGGCTCTTTTTTACCTAGAGGATCTAAAAAGGTGATGCTTTGAATAATGATTTTTTGTTCAACTACATCAACAGCTTCAGTAGAGGACTCTTCTGCATAACTTACTGATATAAAAAAAATACTTGTTACTAAGGTGCTAATTGCCGCCCATAAGGTACTTATAAATACGGTTCTTATGTTCATTACATTCCTTTGGCAAATTTAGAGTAGACTATTCAGTTAGTTGACTTTAAATAAACGTTAACACTTATATTATTTAAAGCCAACTTTAGTAATATTTCAAAGATTTAAGGTTAAATAGCCAAACGCATTCTTAAACCCTAAATGAGTGTGCTGCTATCAATTGCATTTAACGTTAGGTTGGCAACATATTGAATATCCGCGGTAACTTCTATTGTTTTTACTTCTACTTTTTATTAACCCATCTCCTAGGCTAGTAGTAATCATTTGATTTTATTCCCTCTTTGTACAAATCACCTAAGTCATGTGTGTTAATAATACCTGACTCTATGTGATTTTTTATTAACCAAGTGTTAAGTATATTTGACATGGTGTTTTTTAAATACTACTCTGTGTTAATAATATTTAACATCAATAAGAGTTAACTGTATGCGAAATGCAGTGCTCGGTTAATCAAGGGAAGGGAATATGTTTTTAAAAAATACCAACTTTAGCGAACAAACAGCATGGATAAGTGTCTTTTTTTGTCTATTTATCGCGGGTTATTATGCCATTGGGCTCAGCCATCTAACGGGCACTTTTGCGACAAATCCACAGGAGATTGTTTGGTTGTGGATTGAGGTTATGGTTGTCAGTATCGTTTTTGTCATTATCGCCTTTGTTCTGTTAGCGATTTATAAAAAGAAGCATGATGCAGATGATGAGATAGGTATCATTGATGAAAGGGATGAAGAAATAGAAACTAAAGCGACAACGTTGGCATATTTTAATATTAACTTGTGTATTATGGTGTTGTTGGTTCATGTATTTTCACAAGCTATCTTCTCAGGTTACCCTTTTTTCATTAATGTACCAGCGGTCGATTTTCTGATTCATGGATTAATGTTTTCAGGTTTGTTGGTGGAGTTTATTTTGCGAGCCACACAAATTTATCGTTACCGTAAAGCAGCAAGTCTTGGTGAAAATTATGAGTAAAAAAGCAAAAGGCATTATCAGCAATCAAATACGCAAAAAACGTTTTGAAAAAGATGAGATGACTCAGCAAGAGTTAGCGAAAGCTTTGGGGGTTACTCGACAAACCATTGCCGCTATTGAAGCTGGAAAGTATTCCCCTTCTTTGGAGGTCGCTTTTTGTTTAACGGATATCTTTGAAACCAGCCTAGATGAATTATTTCAGTGGCAAGCGGATACTAGCCAAACTGGTGAAGACAGTTAGCAGCAGAAAATTTAATTTCAATATAAGCACTAGGGGCTGTTGACCTTTCGCGGTTAAATTTTGTTCGGCTATTTATAACGAAAGTAAAGTGCTTTAATTGCGGCGAGTAGTCTTTAGCCTAGTCATTCTAAGCAAAT
>CAJXPG010000079.1 GCA_913057925.1 uncultured Colwellia sp.
ATCAAAATAACAATCATCGCTTCAATCGTGAAGTTGAAAGCGTTAGAGCCGACTCTATTTTAGAAAAAACCATACTCATCAAAAATGAAGTACTCAAAGTCCACGACCTTATCACCAATGAAAAAGCTCAATCGATTAGGAAAATAAAAACCAGCTTACAAGAAAGAGTGCGTGAGGCTCACGCTATCGCGAGCTCAATTTATCGTAATAACCAACAGAAAAGTGAACAAGAGATAAAGTTACTTATTAGCGATGCGTTGCGAGATATTCGCTTTAATAAGGGCAGAGGCTACTTTTTTATTTACCAAAGTGATGGTGTCTCGGTAATGCACCCAATTATGCCTCATATACAAAATACTAATTTATGGGACTTTCAAGACATAAAGGGCAGTTATGTTATTCAGCAACTAAGTAATATAGCGGCAACCCATGATGAAGGTTTTTTACGTTGGTGGTGGAAAAAGCCCGGTGATACTGAAACTGAATATGAAAAGATTGGTTACAGTAAGCGCTTTGCCCCTTACAATTGGTTTATAGGTACCGGTGACTACGTACTTGATTATGAAGAGGAGCTTAAAAAAGAAATTCTCACGCGCATTAATCGCATTAAGTATGACAAAGATGGTTATGTCTTTGTTGTAGATAAAAATGGCATTTTTTTAAACCATATAGAAAAAGAATATATTGGTAAAAATAGACTGACCCTAAAAGATCCTAACGGGGTAAAAATTACTGAAGAAGTGATAAAAGCAGCCGAACGTGGAGAAGACTATATCTCCTATATTGGAACCATTAAACCAAGTACCGGGCTTCCCGCCCAAAAAACATCTTTTATCAAAGGCTATAAAGACTGGCAATGGGCGATTGGCTCAGGCACTTATTTAGATGATATCGAAAATGTTGTTGTCGCTAAAAAAGCGTTATTAAATCAGCAACATAAAATGGAATTAATTCAGGCGATAGCATTGGGGGCTACAGTTTCTTTAGTGTTATTATTTATTTCTTTAGCATTTGCTAACAACATCAAAAGTCGCTTCCTGCGATACAATCAAAACGTCACAGAAAAAACCCAACAACTCAATGATCTCAATTTAAACCTTGAAGATAAGGTCATCAGCAGAACACAGGCATTAAAAACGTCCAATGAAGAGCTAGAGTCTGCATTAGCTAACTTAAAGAATACCCAAGAAAAATTAATTACTTCACAGAAGATGGCCTCGATGGTTGATCTAGTTACGGGTGTTGCTCACGAACTCAATACCCCGTTAGGCATAATGCTAACCTCAATGAGTCAGGTAGAGAATGAACTTGAAAAGGTGTTTGCTAAAATAAAATCTCAACAATTGACTCGCAAAGATTTACAACGTAGCGAAGAGTCCTGTCAACTTGGCTTGCAGCTACTATCAGGTAATTTAGACAAATCGATTCAATTGATTAAAAACTTTAAGTCTTTATCAATTTACAGCAAAGCTGAACAGGCAAATAAATTTTCTTTAAACAAGGTAGTTCAATCACTTAGTGATTCTTATCAAGCCAATTTAAAAGCGCAAAATACTCAATTATTAGTTCACTTTACTGAAGAAGTTCAACTAATAAGCTACATGGATGTCATTGTCGATGTATTAAATCAGTTGATTGAGAATTCATTAACTCATGCCTTCAAAGGTATTGCAGATCCAATGATTAATTTGCGAGTTGCCATTACCGATTCTAACGTTGTGATGGATTACTTTGATAATGGTTTAGGTTTAGGTCAGGGGGGCAAAGATAAAGTTTTCGAGCTGTTTTATACCACCAAGCGCAGTACAAAATGTACAGGGTTAGGTATGCCTATTGTTTATAACCAAGTTACCCAAGTGCTTGAAGGTAGCATTGAGTATAAACAATTTAATAATCAAGGAGCAGGCTTTACCATTATCATCCCTCAACAACTTTCAACAGTTGCTAGCTAACTCGTTGAATTTACTTAGCCAGTAGTTGCTTTAAATCGCTGACTTGGCTTAACTCTATATGAGGGATCTGCTGTAATTTTTTTCCAACACCGTAATGCGGTAACCAAGCAGTTTGACAGCCCGCACTTAGTGCACCATGAATATCAGCATAACCACAGTCACCAACATGCAATAACGCTTTTGACGGTATCGCTAATTGCTTACAAACCAAGGTGAACATATCCGCTTCAGGTTTTTGCCTAAGTAAATGCTCACTTTCAGCAACAGTGCCTGCGACTTGATAGCCAGCATGATAAATATGTTGAAAATAGTGTGCAATACCAAGCGCATTGGTATCAACGTTACCATTACTAATCGCTACCAAAGGAAACTGCTCACTTAAGCATTTTAACAACTCAATACTCGCTTCAGGTACAGTAAAATCACTACGTAAACTGATAAAGTAATCTAATCCCGCTTGTGCTTCTTTACTTGCCTCTTCAGCAGATAGTTTATGTGCTAAAAAACCTAACCGATAAGTCTCATACCTGACTCTGACCACATCATGAGATAAGGCTGGCTGTGCTAAAAGAGCCTGTTTTCGATAAGGCGCCCAGAAACGACTGTTGAAAACTTGTGTTAACGCTGGCGAGACATCAGCAAACTTATCAGTAAAATAGCTGATCATCTTTTTTTCAATGCCCTGCATGACGGGGCGATTGTTATATAAGGTATCATCTAAATCAAAGCTGATAGCCTTTATAGCGCTGAGACGTCGGTAAAATTGCATTAAGGCGCCCTAAGATTTATTTATAACGATAATTGTTGTTGGAGAAGCTTAGCAACTAGGCGCTTAAATTGACTCAAGAGTAGGGTGTCCATTCTTGGGTCAAAATGATGGGCATCTTCACTACTAATCGCTAAGAAACCAATTGGTTGTTCATCGTGTACTAGTTTAATTAAAACTACTGAGCCTGAGCATTGATGAGAGAATATCAACTCTTGCTCGGTTGACTGTAAGCGACCAAAGTAATAATCATTATCGGTTAATCGATTCTGCATTACGCCAGCACAATCATTGGTTGATAAACTATGATGAGAAAGCTGCTTACTGCCAGATGAAGACAACCATAACCTAAATGCAGATAACGACAATAACTCTGTCGTTGCTTGATGCAAACAATCCAATAACTCTTCAGTTGATTGACAATCAATTAGACGTAGATACAAATCACTATAAAGCGTAAACAATTGCTCATTATGATTAGCGACAGACATAAGTTGCGTGATCTCATCTTCTAAGCCATGTACTTTTTGCCTAAGTTGCTGCTGTTGCCTTTCTACCAAAGACACAGTGCCACGATGTTCGTCATTTAAACGCAAACTAGTAATCAAGCTTTGGTTACGATTAAAAAACTCCGGATTATCTTGTAAATAGCTGACAATTAACTCATCTGTTAACGGAATTTCATCGCTGTTGATACTTTGTTGTATATCATTCATTTTATTTAGTTCTTCTTTCATTAGACTCTGCCGCAAAATAAGTTGAGGAAAATAGCGGGGCATATCAAGAGTAAGCAGCTTACAAAAGTTAGTTGCAACAGCTTGTTAGATAGATAATTGACCATCAAATACATGAGTTGCCGGTCCTGACATTTTCACTGGATGTCCAGGGCCTTGCCAAAAAATACGTAATTTTCCACCGGGTAATTCTACGGTAACTTGTTTGGCTAATTTTTTCTGTTGCTGACCCACAACAACAGCAGCACAGGCACCACTGCCACAAGCTAATGTTTCTTCTGCGCCACGCTCATAAACCCTGAGCTTAATATAATTTGGCGAGATTATTTCCATAAAGCCAACATTGGCATCTTTTGGGAAGCGCTCATGGGTGGAAAGCTCTTTGCCTAAGGTATCTACTGGCGCATCTTGAACATTATCAACGGTTACTACACAGTGAGGGTTCCCCATTGAAACGACACCACACAACACAGTTTCACTTTCACTACGTAAAATATAAGTGCCTTCGACCTTTTGCGCGTTAAAAGGGATTTTCTTTGGGTCAAATTGCGGAACAGGCATAGCGACTGAAATATTACCATCTCGCTCGATATGCAGATTCATTTTGCCCGTGCTAGTCGATACTTTAATTTTATGTTTATTACATAAGCCTTTCATGCGAACAAACTTAGCGAAACAGCGAGCGCCATTACCACACTGCCCTACTTCACTTCCGTCGGCATTATAAATACGGTAATGAAAATCTAAATCCGGGTCGTAAGGCGGCTCAACCACAAGTAACTGATCAAATCCGACGCCAAAATTTCTATCGGCAAACTTAGTTATTTGCTCTGGCGATAAAAAAACATTTTGGGTGACATTATCAAGCATAAGAAAATCATTGCCTAACCCATGCATTTTAGAAAAATTAACTAACATTATTATTGCTCTTTAACTGGCTCAGCTTGTTCTTTAGCCGGCTGTTGAGGTTTCGTTGCTAACGGTGCAACCTCTGGTTGATTTTCGTCACTATTCGCTTTTTCATCAGCGTCTACAGCTTTACTACCTTGCTCTTGTACAGGCTGCTCTGGTGTTTGATACAAATCACCCTTTATGCCACAGCCTGCCAATAAAATAGCTGTAATAGCACTAAGAAAAAGGCTTCTAATAGATGAATTGGAGTTTAAGTAACAGTGATTAATGGTACGCATGATGCTTTTTTGCCATGAAGGTCGTTTAAATCAAGCTTTTTCAGCTAACTTAACCGCTCTATATCTATATTTATTTTGTCTGATTGCTATTATACTCACATGCTTATCAACAATAATACTCACTTAAGCAAATATTACTCTGATAGAGAAATATTGCTCTTTAAAGGATAAGCAATGAACGATAGCCAATATAACTTAATCGCCGATGAACTTCTTCTAGCAGTAGAGGAAGCGATTGAAGACTCTGGTGTCGACATAGATTACGAAGGAGTTGGTGGCTTATTAACACTAACTTTTAAAAATACCAGCAAAGTGATTATAAACAAACAAGCTCCCTTACATGAAATATGGGTAGCAACCAAATTCAATGGTCATCATTTTGTCTTTAGCAACGATAGTTGGACTGACAAACGTAGCGGTGAAGAATTTTGGCAGTTTTTATCAAATGCTGTAAGCACACAGGCTGAGGTTGAATTAACACTTTCAGCTCAGTAACAATTTTATATTTGGATACATCGAATGAATAACACGACAGTAAGAATTGCAACACGTAAAAGCGCCCTAGCCTTATGGCAAGCAGAATATGTTAAATCACAGCTTGAACATTTTCATCAAGGCATTAACGTTGAGTTAGTGGCAATGACAACTAAGGGCGATATTATTTTAGATACGCCATTAGCAAAAGTAGGCGGTAAAGGCTTATTTGTTAAAGAGCTTGAAGTTGCCATGCTGGAAAATCGTGCTGATATTGCTGTTCATTCAATGAAAGATGTACCGGTTGATTTCCCTGAAGGTTTAGGTTTAGAAACTATTTGTCCACGAGAAGATCCGCGTGATGCTTTTGTTTCAAATACTTATAAATCGCTTAGTGAATTACCACAAGGCGCTATTGTTGGTACATCGAGTTTACGTCGCCAATGTCAATTAAAAGCGAGTCGCCCTGATTTAGATATTCGTGACTTACGTGGCAATGTTAATACCCGCTTAAGAAAATTAGATGAAGGCCAATACGATGCCATCATTTTAGCGGCTGCCGGATTAATTCGTTTAGAGATGAGTGAACGAATCGCACAATTTATCGAACCTGAAGAGATGTTACCTGCCAATGGTCAAGGCGCTGTCGGCATTGAATGTCGCACTGACGATGAAAATATTAAGGCAATATTAGCACCACTTGAATGTAGCACTACTCGCGTAAGGGTTTTAGCTGAGCGTGCAATGAATAAAGCTCTTGAAGGTGGCTGTCAGGTACCGATTGGAAGCTACGGTGTTATTTCACAAGATGGCGCTGAACTACACTTACGCGGCCTAGTTGGTGCAATTGATGGCAGCGAAATGATTGAAAGTGAGATCACAGGCCCTGTTGAGCAAGGTGAAGCATTAGGTAACAAGCTAGCACAAGAACTACTTAGCCGCGGTGCAGACAAAATCTTAAAAGAAGTTTATTCGGTAAACAATGACGAAAAAGGCTAAAACAATAGTTAGTGACACTGAAAAACAGCCTCAAGAGAATACTCTTGAGGCAACAGCTATTGTGCAACATATTCCAAAACCGCTTAAGGTATTAATTACCCGCCCCGAAGTAAAAGCTCAACAGCTTGCTTTACTGTTAGCTAAGCAAAGTATAGAAAGCACTTGCCAAGCATTATTCGATTATCAACCTTATGCAAATACAGTAGAAATCCAATCCGCACTTCACCATGGCAATATTCTTATCTTTGTCAGTGTTGCCGCTGTTGAATTTACTCACGCCAGTCACCCATTAATAGATAGCAATCAATATACTTATTTTGCAGTCGGTAAAGCCACTAAACAAGCGTTACATGCCATTGGCATTGATAACGTGTTATCACCGCCTGCACAGCAAGAACATAGTGAAGGCTTATTATCCTTAACTGAATTGCTCGACGTTCAAGATAAAAGTGTAGTGATATTTCGCGGAAACGGCGGACGTGAACATATTGCTACAACGTTAAAACGTCGAGGTGCTAAAGTAAGTTATATTGAAAGTTATCAACGTGTATGGCGAACATTAACAAAAGATATTGCTGAGCAATGGCAAGCAAAACAAATTAACTGTATTGTCGTTACCAGTAACGATATATTATTAGCACTGGTAAAATACCTTGAGAGTACAGCCAGTGGCAATTATTGGCAGACGCAATGTTTATGGCTAGTGGTGAGTAATCGTATTGAAGATAATGCAAAAGCACTAGGCTTAACTCATATAGTGAACACGCATAGCGCAAACTCTCAAATACTTAGCAATACACTGCAGGAACTATCTTGCTCGTAAGACTGTTTATCAAGCAGATAACAATAGTAAATAACGATGGAACACAGAACTATGTCAGATAAAGCAGCCTCAGAAAAAAAACTATCTGAAAATAATGCCGCCGATAAGCAAGAAATCGCCAAAAACAACGGTAATATTGCCGATGATTCTTCAGCGAAAAAATCGAGTATTGCACCGGAAAAAAACACTACAGAAAAAGCAGACGTCGTTACCTCTAATGCTAAATTAACCAACAATGATACAAAAACAGCAGCAAAGGCAAAGGTAAATAAACCTGCAAAAACCAATAAAACAGCGATAGCTGCCATTGTTCTAGCTTCTGTCAGTATTTTATCATCGGTAGGCTTTGCTGTTTGGCAGCAACAACAAACTACCCAGCAAGTTGTCAATCACCAAGAAAAATTACAACAAAGCCAAGCGCAACTAAAACGCAATTTAACCACCGAGTTTAATCGCCAGCTACAACAACAAAACCATTTAACTAACCAGTCACAGCAAAGTGCTAAACAAGCCCATCTTGACAGTGACGCTCAACTTAAAGCGCTTGCTGCACAAGTCACTCAGCTTGAGCAACATGTGCAACAACGCCAACCAAGTGATTGGTTAATTCACGAAGCAGAATACTTGGTACGCGTAGCTGCTCGCACCATGTGGTTAGAACGTGATACAACCGCTGCCATTAGTCTATTACGTGATGCTGACAGTCGGTTAAAAGAATTAAACCAGCCTAAATTTCTTGCTGTACGTGCGCTGATTAATGAAGACATTGAAGCGTTAGCATTAATGCCGACATTACAAAACCAAGAAGCTATTTTGACACTGATGGCGTTAAATAAGCAGATTCCAACATTAGAACTGGCCGGAGCTAATTTAGCGCAAGCAATTGATGATACTAAAGAAGACTTCACACTTTCTAATGACGTCGCTGACTGGCAGGAAAACTTAGCCAAGACTTGGCAGAAGTTTTTAAACGACTTCATCACTGTTCGTCGCAGAACAGGTATGGCCGAACCATTAATGACACCGGATCAGCAGCAACATCTCAGACAAAATCTTAGCTTGAAAGTACAACTAGTACAGTGGGCAGCAAGTGAACAAAAACAAGAGATTTACCAACAATCCTTGCTCGATATTCAACAATGGTTAAATGAGTTTTTTGATATGGAGCTTGCGGTAAATCAAAAGTTTTACCAAGCCATTGAGCAATTAAAGCTTCAAACTATTTATTACGATTACCCAAACGATTTACGATCTTTATCAGCAATAAAGCGTTTATTAAATGACAGTAAAAATGCTGCAAAACCAGCACAAAAAGACTCCATAAATGAAAAAGCGCCAACAACTGAAATAACAGAGCCGCAACAACAAGAAATACCTGTAAAAGAGCCAACTGACAGCCAAGAAGCGAGTGGAGGTCAGCTATGATCCGCATCATTCTTGGCTTAGTCATATTTCTTGCGGCCATGGCAATCAGTCCATTTTTAATTGATGAGAAGGGTTATATCCTGATTGCTATGGGCGATCTCACTATAGAGCTAACCGTCTTATCCGCAGGCATAATGCTAACCCTGCTTTTTATTACACTCATAATCAGTTTAAAGTTACTTCGTGGTGGCTTAAATTTTAGTTTTAGTACTTGGAATAAAATTGCTTTTGCCGGGCAACGTCGTGCCATCGCTAACTTTAATAAAGGTTTAGCTGCATACATGCTTGAAGACTATAGCCAAGCGGAAGAATTATTTTCTAAAAGCGCTATACCATCAAAGCGTAAGCAATCTGCTTATTTGCTTGCGGCTTCAGCATCGGCCAAGCAAGCCCTTGATAGCAACACTAACCACTATTTAGCCTTGTTAGATAAGGAAACTACTAAGCTCAAAGACGTTGGCTTAGAAAGTGTTATTGTTAATATCAAATTATTGATGAATCAAGATAAAGCCGAGACTTACGAAAAAGCGCGGACAATAATTGATGAAAATCATAAACAAATAGGCCACGACCCGCGCTTGTTAGCTCTAGAAATCGATTTGTGTTTAATTGAGCAGCGCTTCGATCAGGCAATACAATATTTAGTTAGCGCCCGCAAAGAGAAAACTATTACTGACACTCGAGTAAAAGAGTGGGAAGAAGCCGCTTTCTACCTTAGCTTCACGAATAGCATTGTCAAACATGATAAAGATACCTTGCAATCGAACTGGCAAGGGCTAAGTCGTAAGGTTAAGCAGCGAGAAGCAGTATTATTGGCCTACTGTAGAGTGTTGGCTGAGCATGAAATTACCGAGCCACTTAATAAACTACTGATACCTTTATTTAAAAAGTCACCGAGTAGTGAATTTTTAAAACAGATCCGTGATTTACCGATTAAACAAGCTGATGAGCTTATTGCTATTGTGCAAAAGCAACTACATAAAAATGTCCATAGTGGTAAGTGGTTAAGCTGTTTAGGGCACCTAGCTTTAGTCAGCGGACAATACTCTATGGCTGAAAAGGCTTTTGGTAGCTTATTAAAGTTAGAAGATGAAGATTACGGTGTGCAATATGACCTACAAGACTTACAAGCTTTGGCAAAAGCGCATAGCTATCAGGGCCAATATCAAGCTGCCAATGACATTTGGCTTAAAGCAAGCACCTTATAAAGCCTCTTAGTGAGTAAAAAGCCGTAAATAGTTTACGGCTTTTTTTGTTTACTTGGTTTCATAATCCTTGGGCGCACACTCATCGCACTTTTTGCATTTTAGCTGATGACCAAGCATTTCTTGACGTCCACCAAGAGAAACTACCCAAGGGCGATTAATAAATGGCGGCTTATGGCGCACATGTTGAAAGTGACCACAGACCAACTCAGCAACCCAATGGTCTTCTTCATCTTGATGATAGCCACAAATTGCTTGTTTCATAATAAATAACCTCAACTCGGGTTAAGAGATAAGTCAACAGCTTGAAATTGTTAGACTTGTGGCTATAGCAACTCACTAGCTTGATAGTTTTTCTTAATTCAAGGCAAATTCATTAAGAATAGTTATTCTATTGTTTATGAATTTAACGCAGAAGTAAGGAAAAATAGCTGCTAGGGAGCTATGTCTTATCCTGAGCTGAGGTTAACTAATAAAAGCCCCATATTACTGCGAAAATAACACCTTAAACTCTTTATTTTTGCCTTCGCCATCAGTGCGTGAAAACTTCATCAGTAAGTCATCCTTGCCATCGCTGTTAAGGTCTTCCACCATCACGAGATTGCCGTCTTTGGGTAATTGAGTGTCATAGCTAACGCTGCGTTTTTTAAATGACTTCTTTCCTTGCTGGCCAATATATATTTTAAGCTCATCATCATCATCTGATAGCACTAACTCTTTCAAACCATCGCCATTTAAATCTGCTAGTTTAACCACAGCGCTACCACTTTGCCCTGAAGTAAGGCTAAAGGTTAACTCAACATCTTTCTTAATCGCCGGCTTTTCGGGAAACTTATCTTGAGCACTCATTTTAAAGACATAGACATCTTGATCTATACCACCAGAAACTAAAGCACCAATGATTTGTGATAAGCCAATATCAAAACCTGCTAGCAACACTTCAAGCTTGTCATCATTATCAATATCAACGAATTCAAACCCGGTAAGCGTACCTTCTGCGCGGATGACACTGTCGGCTTCAGCACTATAACTCAAACCAGTCTCACCTTTTTGGCCTAGAAATATTTCATAATCATTAACCCGATCTAATACCCCTGAAGCTTTTGTGTAACGGACAACCATATCCATAATGCCATCAGCATTAACATCACGTAACTCTTCTAATTTGCGATATTCTAAATTGCTTTGATCTAGCTGTTCACCACTTTCGTCACGTTTATTCCACCATTCAGTACCACTGATAGCTTCATTAATCGCAACATGAGTGGACTCTCGACTAAACTGACTATTGCCGTATTGTGGATAAATGATCATTTCACCATCACCGACCAATAATATATCGGTTTTATTATCAAAATTAACATCACTAAAATATAACTTGGTTTGGGTGTAACTTGCACCAGAAGAGAAAACACGCACCTCAGGCCTTATCGGTAATGATTGCTTAGCAAAACTTGTCATGCCTTGCCCAATAAATACATGAGTCTTATTAAAATCAGCAATAATGGCATCATCGAAGCCATCATCATTAAGATCTTGAATAAAGTCACCGCGACTCAAGAAGTCTGCTTGTTCTTGCACATACAAGGATTTTATTTTAGTGAGTTTAGTGAATTTTTTATCTTGGTATAAAACAAGTGCATCAGTAGATAAGAAGTAAATTTTTTGCTGCTTGTTTTCTTTTAACTCGGTAATATCAAAACGATAAAACTGCTTTGGAATAATTGATAATTCGGCTATTTCATATTTATTAGTACTGCTATCTAACTGATATATCATTAACCAGCGGTTACTTTGCTCATCAATTGAAAAAGTAACTAATTCTTTTCCTGGTGTAGGTAACACGTCGGCAGCAATAATTTCTTGTGTTAGCTTATAAGGTGAATTAACAGTCACTTCATTAAACTCGATAGCATTGGATTGGCTGGCAAAGGTTGTTAACGAGGTAAAACAACAAAGTGCAACTATTCGAGCTAGTGAAATTTTTTTCTTTAAAGGCAAAAGGGTATCTCCATATCTTAAGGTTTAACTATTTTCTAATAAATGTAGAGCACTGAAAATAAATAGAGTTCCCTAGCTTTCAACATTACTTACCTAAAGATATAACATTGACGTACAGTAATGCATTAAAAAAGCTGTTACATAATATGTAACAGCTTTTATTTTCATCCGTTTTATTGGTTAACTATATCCCAACTAGTCTGGTTGAGGTTTTTTAGCTTTCACTAATGAGTGTGCGCTCATCATTTGTGCCGAAGGCTTAGCTATAACCAACATAATCAGCTTGTAGTTTTTTGGCTAACATAGCGCTCATCATAGCTCTAAGTGCCGCCGGTTTTACTAACTTGCGCATATAGCCAACATCATAGCTTTTCGCTTTATCCTCAATACCAGCCTCTGTAGTTGCGGTAATCAATATTGCAGGCAGCGAGTGGTGACATTGGCTACGTATATCTTTAATCAACGTTAAGCCGTCAACTTGTTTGCCATTTGGGTCATCTGCTTGATAACCTAACTGATAATCAACCAGTAAAATATCAATTTCATTACTGTGGTTGGCAAACTCTTCAAGCGCTGTTTCTCTTGAATCAGCTGCTAAAATATTACACTGCCAAGCCGATAAAAGTTCCACCATACCACTGAGTACATCAGGATCGTTATCAATACAAAGAACGGTTATATCCTTCAAGGCGACGTTAAAAGTAGCATTACTGGCGGCGCTGTTTTGTAAAACAGGTGTTGCTTGTTCAACGTGTACCGAGAACTTACAGCCTTGCATTGCCTTTGATTGCAAACTCAGAGTATGTCCTAATAACGCAGCCAAGCTTTGGGTAATATTAAGCCCTAAACCTAAACCTCTACCGGCCTGGTTATTGGAATTATTTAACTGGGTAAACTGCTCAAACACCAGCACTTGTTTTTCAACAGGAATACCTGGGCCATTATCGAGAATTTGGATAATCACTTGATTATTAAATACTCTAGCACCTAGCAATACCTTACCTGGGCTTGCATACCTAAAAGCATTGCCAACGAGGTTTTGAATTATTCGTCTTAACAGGTGTCGATCAGATTTAACCCAAACTTTACTCGCTACTAAACGAAATTCAACGGATTGTTCAATAGCTAGCGCGGCAAACTCTTGCGCTAAATCATCAAATAAATCATTAAGGGCAAACGCTTGTATATTTGCTTTAATATTACCACTCTCTAATCGAGCTATTTCGGCTAAATCTGCGAGTAAGTCATTTGCCGCTTTTAATGAGCGATCAATATTATCAACCTGCCTTTGCTGCACAGTCGTTAAATTACTTTGCTCTGAGAGAGCTGAAGTAAATAGCCTTGCCGCCTCTAAAGGTTGCATTAAATCATGACTACACGCTTTTAAATATTGGCTTTTTTTCAAATGCGCCTGCTCGGCTTTTTCATGCGCTTTAGCAAGAGCCTCATTGGTTTTAGCTAAAGTTAAAGTACGTTCATAGACGCGTGTTTCCAAATCTAAATTAGCTTCTTTCAATACCTGCTCTGCTTGGCGATAAGCGGTAATGTCTGAAAACAACATAACAAAGCCACCACCAGGAAGTGGGTTACCCTCAATTCGTATTGTTTGCCCATTAGCTTGTTGACGCTCAGAGCTATGAGGACTGCCTTTACGTAAAAATTCTAATCGACGATTTACCTGTGACTCTATATCTCCAGTGCCACATAAGCCACGCTTAACATTATGTCGTATTAATGCTGAAATCGGACTGCCCATATAGACTAACTCTGACGGATAATCGAATAAGTCTAAGTACTTCTTATTCCAAGCAACCAACTGTAATTCATCATCTACAATAGATATGCCTTCACTGGCATTCTCAATAGCACTTTGTAATAAGTTCTGTGAGAACTCTTGTCGCTGACTTGATGCATCTTCAACCAGAACAGCGAGCTCATCAAGCGCGATATCTCGACCATCTAAGGCTGAAGAAAGTACTAATCTAGCTGAAGATGATCCCATCACCGTGGCTAGAGTATTTTCTGCATGCTGTAATAGCTGCTGATTAAAGATGACATTACCTAATTGCTTCTTATCATGAGAAGATAAAAAATAATTGAAACTATCTCGTGCTTTATTTACCCCAACAAAACGAGAGGCAAGTAATTCTAACTCTCTCACATCAAGTTGACGTTTATTTTCTACTTTTAATAACTTTGGCGACTGCCACTCTAAAAAGAGTGATGCTTGCACTCGCTCCTGTACACTTTGCCGACTGATTTGCGACAGTGCCCACATGACAAAAATATTAGCGCCTAAGCTAAATAGCGTTGCCGTGGTTTTGACTGGCAGGAAGCCTTCGGCAAATGGCGACGCATATAGACCGAACTGCGGTAAAAAATTTAAGGTAAGCCACAATATAAAGCCGACTAGAATACCAGCATATACCCCCATTAAACTGGCACGACGCCAATAAAACGCAGCAATAAGTGCAGGTGTTAACTGAGCGAAAGCGCCAAAAGCAACTTCCCCTAGCGATGACAGCGTATCTGGCGATGCCATAATAAATACACCGTAACCTAGCAAGATAACAAAAAGTGCCAGCAATTTACGAATATTTAATAGTCGTTTCCGAAAGTTGTCATAGTTCGTTTGTGCTACCTTCTGACGGCGATACAGCAATGGGAAAACAATTTCATTACTTAGCATGGTACTCAAAGCAATGGCAGATATTATCACCATCGAGCTTGCCGCAGATACCGCTCCTAAAAAGGCAAATAAAGTCAGCCAGGTTTGTTCCGTGACATCAGGTAAAAACAGCACATAAGTATCAGATGGCACAGAATTACCTAGTAGCATGTGCCCCGCTAAACCTAATGGTGCAGCAAAAAAGGCGAACACTAATAGATACAATGGAAAAACACGTCGACTTAACCAAGTATCTTTCTGATCTTTAAGTTCAACCACCATCACTTGAAACTGACGAGGTAAGGATAAAAATGCTGCCATAACGATAACTAACATGGCGAACATTGAAGTAACATTATCTATGGTTAACTGTTCATCTAATAAAGTATTGGCATCGGCTTGTTGCCAAATATCAGCTGGAGAATCAAATAAAACAAAACAAACAAAAATTCCTACCGCTAAAAAGGCAAAAAGTTTAACCAGCGATTCAAAAGCGATTGCTAACATAACGCCAGGATGACGTTCTGTTACATCGATATGTCTAATACCAAACAGCACAGTAAAAACCGCTAGTACTAAACTCACCACTAAACCGATGTGCCAGCTATTTAAGCTTTGATCTATTTGTAATTGTTGAAACGAGTACACCATAGCTTTTAGCTGTAAGGCGATATACGGCATGGTTCCAACCAACGCTACGATGGTAACCATGATAGCTAAGTTATGAGACTTACCAAACCGCGCCGCCAATAAATCAGCAATGGATGTTAAATGCAGCTTTAAACTGACTCGAATAATACGCTGTATAAAGGGCCATGCGAAAACAAAAAGTAAAATTGGCCCTAAATAAATCGGTAAATGAGACAGTAAACTAGTTGAAGCTTGTCCTGTGGTTCCTAGAAAACTCCAAGAAGTACAATACACCCCTAAAGTCAGTGCGTAGATTAGGCTTTGGCCTTTTTTCGCCAGCTGATGTCGGTACCTATCACCCAAAAAAGCAATTAAAAACAATAAGCCAATATAAGCCAAACTTAACAGCACTAATTGCCAATTAGGAAACATAAATTCTCGCTATGTGCATTCAAAGGTGAGTTGCCACAAAGTGGATGATTTAATATACCTAAGCAACTCAACAATAAAAAGATTCTAGCGGAATTATTTGTTAGAATAACGCCGAACCAAGGGGTGCGCTGTTATTTGAATGTCCAAATGACTTGTCGCTGAGATATATACTCTTTGAACCTGGGCATGAAGTTACTTTACTTAACTTTATGGCATAGGGATGGTTGTAGATAATTTTCAAAATTCATCAAAAATACCTTCCTTGCGCACGCCTCTATTTTTATTTTTGTTGATGAGATTTTTATGACGTTCTCCAAATCGGCTATTTGTCTAGCTATCACTGCCTGTATTATTAATCCTGCGATTTCTGCTCAAGAGCAAGCAAGCAATAATATCGCTAACAACAATGTTGAAACTATCACAGTAACCAGTGATTTTCGCCAGCAGAATTTACAAAAAACGCCAGCATCAATGTCAGTATTAACTGATATTGAAATTAAGCAGCGTAATGCTAAACACCTTGAAGAGTTGATAGCGGTTAGCCCTAACGTTAACTTTGCCAGTGGCTCACAACGTGCCAGATACTATCAAATTCGTGGTATTGGTGAGCGCAGTCAATTTCAAGAGCCAATCAATCCATCAGTCGGTGTAATTATTGATGAAGTAGATTTTACTGGTATTGGCAGCGTGGCCTCGCTTTTCGACGTTAAGCAAGCTGAAGTATTCCGTGGCCCTCAAGGCACACGCTTCGGTGCTAACGCTATTGCCGGCATGATAAACATAACCACTAATGAACCAACAGAAGATTTTGAAGGTGCATTGCAGCTTGGTGTTGGTAATTATGGTAGTTACGATATGGGAGTTGCTTTATCTGGCCCTGCTAGCGACTCCGTTAATTACCGTTTTGCGGTAAACCAGCTTAACAGTGATGGCTTTATCGAAAACACCCATTTACAACGTGATGATACTAACAACCGTGATGAATTAACCATTCGCGGTAAGCTTGCCATTGAAGCCAGTAATGATTTAACCATTGACCTTGCCGGTTTCTATTTTGACTTTGATAATGGTTATGACACTTTCTCTTTAGATAACACCAGAGAAACCTTATCTGATCAACCTGGTTTTGACAGCCAAGAGACAGCCGCTTTTTCAGCTAAATTTACTTACCAAGGTTTTGATAGTGCAACAGTCTTAGCAATTGTTAGCAACGCTGGCTCTGATTTAGCTTATGGCTATGATGAAGATTGGGCTTATGTCGGAATATCTGATCCTGATGTTAATCCTAACATTAATCCTGATTACGCATACTGGGAGTACAGTTCCACTGATCATTATTACCGTGAGAAAGCAGTGCTAACAACTGAATTACGTGCTGTATCTAATCAAGGTGAAGAAATATTCAATGGCTCGACGGCTTGGGTAGCAGGCATTTTCTTTAAGCAAGATGATGAAGATTTATTACGCCAATATACTTACGCAGACAGCGACTTTAACTCGACCAATAAAAGTAGCAGTTTTGCCATATATGGGCAACTAGATACTCAGTTAAATGAGCAATGGTCACTTTCCTCAGGTTTACGTATTGAAAACCGCAATGCTGACTATGTCAATTCTGATCCTTTTAACGATGATATCAGCGATACCATGGTAGGGGGTAAATTAGTATTGAGCTTCCAGCAAGCTGAAGACAGCCTATGGTATGCTTCTATTAACCGCGGTTATAAGGCCGGCGGCCATAATACTGATGGCACTTTACCGGAAGACTTACGTAGTTTTGCCCCTGAATATTTATTAAATTATGAAGTGGGTTATAAAGTATCTTTACTCGATAACAGCGCTTACCTCCGTACTGCTGCTTTCTATATGGATAGATCGGATATGCAAGTCAACAGCTCTAAAACAATAGAGCGTGAAGATGGCAGCTCTGAATTTATTAGTTATTTAGGTAACGCTGCATCAGGAAGTAACTACGGTATTGAATTTGAAGGTGCTTGGTACTTAAATGATTTTGTTAACGTGTATGGTTCATTAGGGTTACTTGAATCTGAATTTAACGACTTTGTTAATGCTGGTGGTGTTTCATTAGATGGTCGTGAACAAGCTCACGCACCAAATTATCAGTTTAATATTGGTGTTAATCTGCAGCCTAGTGAAAATTGGCTAATCAATGTTTCGGTAGACGGAAAAGATAGCTTTTACTTCTCTGATAGCCATGATGAGCAATCTGAATCAGTAGCATTACTCAATGCATCAATTTCTTATTTACAAGACAATTGGCAAGTAAAACTATGGGGACGTAACCTGACGGATGAAGATTACGCTAACCGCGGCTTTTACTTTGGTAATGATCCGCGTGATGGCTATACTGGCAAGCAATATACGCAACTTTCTGAGCCATTAGTATTTGGTGCTAGCTTAGACTATCAATTCTAGTCTTTTAGTCTGGTTATTGAGTTTTAAACAAGGGGGTGTTGCTCCCCCTTATATTAAAAAGGTTAGTTATGAAAATATCGATTGAACTGAGTTTATATCCGCTAGCTGAAGAGCAGTACAAAACTGAAATTTGGGCTTTCATTAAACGACTAAGAGCGGTTAAAGGTTTGCAAGTAATTACTAACGGTATGAGTACACAAGTGTTTGGTGATTACGACCTAGCCGTTAGTCATGTTATGGCTGAGATCAAACATGTACATCAAACGACGGGCGCGGCAGTGTTTGTTTGTAAGTTCATTAATGGTGATCGTTCACAAGTAGAAGCGGAAAGTTAATGTCTGAAATCCTCGCCAATGTGACAATCTACTTTCAACAGCTACCGTGGCTAGAATTGATAGCCATGGTGTTATCACTTGCTTATGTGGTACTTGCCGCTAAAGGCTCTTTATGGTGTTGGCCTGCTGCCTTCATCAGTACTGCACTATATACCTACATCTTTTATGATGTTTTACTGCTTATGGATAGTGCTTTAAATGCCTATTACTTATTAATGGCTGTCTATGGCTACTGGCAATGGTCTAAACACAGTAATAATCAACAAAATACCAGTACGAAGATTACAATAGTCAGTTGGGATATCAGCTGGCATGTTAAAGCCTGTCTTGCCCTCGCTATAATAGCCACTGGTTTAGGTTTTATCATGGCGAACTATACGCCTGCCGCTTTTCCTTATTTAGATACATTTACTACAGTTTATGCGGTATTCGCTACCTATCTAGTTGCTAATAAAGTGTTGGAAAATTGGCTTTACTGGATTGTAATTGATCTGGTATCAATCTATTTATACATAGAAAAAAGCTTAGTACCAACTACTGTGCTATTTGTCATCTTTGTTATAGTTGCTATGTATGGCTATGCTAAATGGTTAAAGCTTTATCGACAGCCTTTAGTTGAATGTCAGACATCACCCGCTAGCTAAAGCAATTTATATGTCCATGCAACCAGATTTGATTAGCTCACTTAAAGCTTTGCCTTGTTTTGATGCAATAACTGCTATCGACTGTTTAGCTGGTGGTTTAAGTCAAACAGCTTTCAAGGTTTCGACTTTAAGTCAGGTGTATTTTGTCAAAAAGCTTAATACAGAAACGGCCAATACAGAGCTGAGCTGCACACATATTTGTGCTAATTCAAGCGAATTGGAGCCTTCGGTTGGTCAGCTAAGCCCTGATGTGCATTATTTCGACTCAGACTGGTTAGTCACTTCCTTTATTCATGGTGACACTTTAGCATATTCGAAACTAGCTGATAGTGACAAGACTGCTAGCGCGCTAAGGTTGATGGTGGATTTACACCAATTACCTTTACCAAAAAGTAATCAAGCTATCTATCCACTCAACACAAACCGTTCTTACAATCGACTGCTGATTGCCCCTGCTAACTTTCTAACACAACATCGCGTTAGCTTAGATAAGACCTGTAACGAGCTCACAGCGATGATAAACAGCTTATCTAATAGTTCGACAAACAGTAACGTGCTTTGTCATGGTGATATCAACTTTACTAATATTTTGGTTGATAACGATAATAAAGCTTGGCTATTAGATTTTGAATGTGCACATATAGCACCTGCCGAATTTGACTTGGCTATGTTCATTGCAGTGAATTCAATTCCAACGGAAAAAGTAGCTGGCATCATTGCTATGTACCATGATTTAGCAGCAAACTCTGTTCTTGATAAGCAATTAGTTAATTGCTATCTACTCTATAGCTATTTAATTAATGGCTTATGGTATTTTGACAACATCAATTCACTTGATTCATCTTGCCCAATGATTGACTTGGGTGAATCACAATGGTCAGCATTTGATCGCTTTGCCGAACAGGAAGGAATTACGATAACTGATTTAACGACCTTGATTGCTTAGAAAACTTAAGAGTATTTAGACAAAAAAAGCCGCTTACTGTAACAGTAAGCGGCTTTTATAATTTAGTTCTGTGTACACTTCATATTGAATAACTGGTTGCAGTTTACAACATGAAGTCACTAAACCTGTGAGTAAGCTAGAAAACTAGATACTAAGCTTTCTTACTAGTCGCCTGAATAACGCGTAATTGCGCTTCAGCACGAGCAAGTTCAGCAGCAACAACAGCGTAGTCTACATCACCGCCATGAGCGTTCATGTTTTCTTCAGCACGTTGCTTAGCTTCAAGAGCAGCTTGTTCATCCAAGTCAGCGGCACGTGTAGCAACATCTGCTAATACGATAACGTTGTTTGGTTGAACTTCTAACATACCACCTGAAAGATAGATAACTTCTTCAGTATCATCTTCTTTAGTGATTAATGCCATACCAGGTTTTAGTGAGGTCAATAAAGGTGCATGACCAGGCATAATACCTAACTCACCTTCACTACCTGTGATCTGTAATGATTTAATGCTACCAGAAAATAAGCTTTCCTCTGCACTAACAACATTTAGATTTACAGTAAATAATGCCATTTGACTCGACCTCTATTAGCGTAAGTATCTAAGCTATCGCCTAGATACTTACCAGATGATTACATCTTGTTCGCTTTCTCTACGGCTTCTTCAATAGAACCAACCATGTAGAATGCTTGCTCAGGCATATCATCAAATTCACCTGCTAAAATGCCTTTAAAGCCAGCAATGGTGTCTTTTAATGAAACGTATTTACCTGGAGAACCAGTAAATACTTCAGCAACGAAGAACGGTTGAGATAAGTAACGTTGAATCTTACGTGCGCGAGATACAGTTTGCTTATCTTCTTCAGATAACTCGTCCATACCTAAGATGGCGATGATATCTTTCAGTTCTTTGTAACGTTGAAGTGTAGATTTAACACTTTGAGCCGTTTCGTAATGCTCAGCACCAACGATTAATGGATCTAATTGACGTGAAGTAGAGTCAAGTGGATCAATCGCAGGATAGATACCTTGTGATGCAATATCACGACTTAGTACAACAGTTGCATCTAAGTGAGCAAAGGTAGTTGCTGGGCTAGGGTCAGTTAAATCATCCGCAGGTACGTATA
>CAJXPG010000080.1 GCA_913057925.1 uncultured Colwellia sp.
AATGATACCAATAGAATGGTACTAAAATCACAACTCGAACATTGGGGGGCTACCGCTTATGAAGCTGACAGTGGCCTATCTGCACTTAGTTTATTAGAGAGTAACATGCTCAATAAAGCTCAAAACAATATCAAAGTGGCTTTTTTAGATATGCATATGCCACAAATGGATGGTGCACAGTTAGCAAAAGAAATTAAAAATCACGATAACTTGAAAAGTATAAAACTTATTATGATGACTTCAATGGCTTCACGTGGTGATGCCAGTTATTTCAGAAACTTAGGTTTCTCTGCATACTTCCCAAAACCCGCTATTACTAAGGATCTTTTTAAAACATTAAATTTATGTCTCGCTAGTCCAGAGTCATCAGGGAATGAATTACCACTTATTACTCATCACTACTTAGAAGAAAGCGCATTGAATAATCAATCGGCTAATGAAGAAACTGCTAAGGAAAATAGCAAAAACACTCTATCGCAATGTCGATTATTACTGGTAGAAGATAATAGAATTAATCAAGAGGTTGCCCGTCATATCCTAGCTGAGTTTGCTATCGTTCCTGACATTGCAGAAAACGGCTTAGTCGCCTTAAATAAGCTGCAAACATGTAAAGACAAAAGACGTTACGATATCATCCTAATGGATTGTCAAATGCCAGAAATGGACGGTTATCAAGCGACTGCAGCAATTCGACAAGGACAAGGTGGATTGCAACATAAAAACATTATCATAATAGCCATGACAGCCAATGCCATGAAAGGTGACAGGGAAAAGTGTCTTGACGCAGGTATGACGGACTATTTAAGTAAACCTATCGAGCCATCAGAGCTTAAAGGTAAGCTTAATCAATATTTTAGAGCTGAGACAAATAATACCACGCTAACTAAATGTGATGAAAACTCAATAATTGAAAATGTCCCAAAAACTGAAGCAGACCCAGAGATTGAAGTAAAAATCGAAAGCAAAGCGATAGAAACCTCTGAACAAGACAGCATTGATGATAATGAGCCGTTAGTCGTATGGCAAAGGGCTAACTTTAATAAACGTTTAAACAACAACAAAGAAATTCAGTATAAGTTGATTGCTTTGTTTATTGAGGAAACCCCTAAGCAACTAGACCAATTAGCCCAATGTATTGCACAAAACGATAACGTTCAACAACACGAAATTAGTCATAAACTTCAAGGCATGTCGGCTAATTTGAATGCTCAAGAGTTACTAAATATGACAAAAGAATTTAACCAACTGGTAAAAGATCCTTCAGCTAATCAAACAAAAGTTGAACAATTATTTGATGCGATGAAATTAAGCTATCAAAACCTTGAAAAAGAATTAACAGCAGCGCTTGCCGAGCAAGTTAGCTAGGGATATCATTTTTTACTGAATATCTGCGCTTAAATTTGATAAAATCAGCGCATTAGGGTATTAATAGAGGTGTAACAACAGCCTAACAATAATACTAAAAAGCTAAAGGTTTTTTCCCTACATGGTCCAACGCACTCTCCCCATCTATCAGACGGGTTGGTTTTATCTGCTCCTATTATTTGGGGCTGTTATATTTTCTGCTGTTTCAACGGGATATTTAAACTCTGCTAATCAACTAAACTTCAGCCTGTTAAAAAACCTTTCCCCCAACCCCGCACCAAGTAATAGCAGTTCACCATTAACAGCTAACGAAATGCTAACCTTGCATTCATCATTTCAAGAATATGATGTAGAAGCCATTGCAACTTTATTAGAGAATTTTCCAAACAGTACAATCATATTGCTTGGTAAACAATCTAAAGCATTTATGGCGAGGTTTGAGAGTTACTTATCTTCAGCCGACAGAGCTAATAAAGTAATTATTGCTTCTAATGTTCGGGTATCTGGAGAAGCTCTTGAAAAGCAAACTGACATGCTCTTAGCTGAGCTAATTAATTGGTTTAGATATTCAACAACAAGTATAAAGCGGATTAATTCAGATTACTTTATTTTCAGCCCATTCTTACTGAATCAACGACAGAGTTTCCCCTTAGTTTGGCAGCAACAAGATAAGACTTATCTGAGCTTACTCGGCGAAGTTTTACAACAGTTAAGTCCAAATGAAGCATTGTATCTTGATGAACAGTGGAAATTAACTTTAACTAATCCACAAAATAGTGTTGTGCCTCAACAGTTAGCTACAGGTTTTTTCGGTGAAGTATTTATCTCTGGCGAGCCATATTCATTGCAGTCATTAGGAAGCAGACATAAGCAAAAGTATGTTGAATATACAGCTAGCTCAACTCAAAATGCCAGTCCAAAAAAACGTAATATCATTACACCATTACTCACAGTAAAAAGGTTTGTCGAGAACGAAAGTTTAACTATAGATTATAAACGTAATTTGGCGATGTATAAGGTCATTATCATAAAAGATGATAGCCACCCAGAACATAATATGCTCGGTAACCTTATCGAGAAATTAAGTAGCCAACAGTATTTATCGCAAAGTTTGCTCACCGTTTTATCATCATGGATATTTACCATAGTAGGTATTGTTTTGGTATGGTTTATCCGTCAGTCGGTTATAAGACAACAAGCCAATATTTTAGCGTGCTACTTACTAGCGCTCTTTGCCATACAGTATTTTATGTTTCATCAACAGCAGTGGCTTGAAATTCTACCGGTGATTTTACTTGTCGCTGGTACTTGGCTAATTGCCTATGCTTACCAAAAAGAATATATGCTTTTTGTTCAAGCACTAAACTATCAAGGGGAAAGCTCAACTACCTCAAAGAAAGCTTTGGTGCGTTCTGACAACAATGGCCCTGAGCTTGCTAATAAGCAAGGACAACTTGCACAAAACCAGCTTAAAACTAGTCTCCCGAAAACAACAACCGCGGCCTCAAATATGGCGGAAACACTGAAAATTAACGCAACTAATGCCTCAGAAAATTTAGATCAAACATTGGTCATCGTCGACAGTCCACATAGTCAAAACACGATGAAGCGAAGCCCTACCGTAGAGAATTTTGGCCGCTATCAAGTTGAAGGTATATTAGGTAAAGGCGCCATGGGTATAGTCTATCAAGGCGTAGACCCTAAAATAAACCGCCATGTTGCCATTAAAACCCTGCAATTAAGCGACAATATAGACTCACCTGAATTAAGGGAAGCTAAAGAGCGATTTTTCAGAGAGGCGCAAACGGCTGGGGGGTTAAGCCATGCAAATATAGTGACCATTTACGATGTTGGTGAAGAAAACAATCTTGGCTATATTGCCATGGATTTATTAACAGGTGCGCCATTGTCACTGTTTACCCAGCCTGGACAAACACTACCTATTCCTTTGGTATATCAGTTATTAATTCAAATAACAGATGCTTTAGATTATGCACATAATCAAAATATCGTGCATCGAGATATTAAACCTGCCAACATTATTTATGACGATGACCTACTGAAAGTTACCGTTACCGATTTTGGTATTGCTTATGTAAGCGATCACAGTAAAACACGTACCGGCATAATTATGGGCAGCCCTTACTATATGTCTCCAGAGCAAATTTTAGGCCTAAAAGTTGACGGACGTAGTGATATTTTTAGCTTAGGGGTAACATTTTACCAATTACTTTGTGGTCATTTACCTTTTGAGGGTGAGTCTATAGCAACAGTCGCCTACCAAATAACTAAAGCAAAAGCCGAGGCGGTAAATCAGCGCAATACAAAACTCCCGGCAAGTGCGCTGCGAATCACCAATAAAGCGATGCACAAAGATATAGAAAAGCGTTATCAAACAATGGCTGAATTTAAACTTGCTTTGATAAATGCATTAAAACGTGATTTTAAAATCAGCAGTAGTTAATAAAAACAGATTAATACCGTTGTGGATTAATACAGTTATAAACTAATCCATTTAACAGACTTATACAGATAAAGGTAACAAGCAACTAAACACCTATGAATTATCATATAAAATCCCTGTGTCATCAGGGTGCAATTCGAGACAATAATGAGGATGCCATTAGTTACGGCATTCATAAAGAGCTTGGTATTGCTTGGATGCTAGTTGCAGATGGAATGGGTGGACATAATGCCGGTGAAGTCGCCAGTAAGATGTTAGTTGACCACATAATGAAAGAGTGGAATAAAGTATCGATTGCGAATCAAGCCAATTGGCAAGCTTGGATTTCTGAGCAACTTAATAAAGCGAATCTGAACATTTTGCAACAAGCGCAAAAAACACCGGAACAACAAGGCATGGGCACCACAGGCGTGTTAGTTGTGGTAGAAAATAAAAAATGTCATATTGGTTGGGTTGGTGATTCACGGGTATACACTTTAAAGAATAAACATGTAAACCAAGAAACCGTCGATCATACCATGCTGCAAGAGCTAGTGAATAAAGGCGCTATCAGTGCAGAAACAGCAAAGAATGCCAATACTAAAAACTTATTATCACAGGCAATTGGTGTTAGAGAAGATATAACCGTTGATACGACGACAATTAGCATTAATAGTGGTGATACAATTATGCTGTCAACAGATGGTTTACATGACTTTATCACTGAACAAGAGATTAGCGAATACTTATCAATGTTTACTGATATACAAGATGTTTGTCATGACATGATATATCGCGCAATGGCTAAAAATAGCCGGGACAACCTCACCGTAGGTTTAATTAAGCTACAAGATTAGGGATAGTTAATCTAGTCCTTGAGAATATCAAATTAAAAAATAGGAGTTTTTATGGCTTATTTAGCCCTAAGTGTTGAAGATGTAATTATTAATAAATGGCAACTAACCGAAGGTATTCTGCAGATTGGTCGCGCTAGTACCAGTGATATTCAAATTAATGATGCTGCGGTTAGCTCACAACATGCTCGATTAATCACAGAGCAAGATCCGCATATTGAGGGGCAGTTAGTTACTTACTTACAAGATGTAGGTAGTACTAATGGTACTGAGTTAAATGGTATCAAGGTTACCCAAGAAAAATTGAAACATGATGATGTCATCACCATTGGTTTTAATCAATTCCAATTAATTGATAAGCCATCAAATAGCTTGGATGAAACGGCAATAATTATCGGCTAACTAACTTATTGACTGACTAAAGTATCAGCTTGCGATTCGATAGATTGATTTACTGCTTGCTGGAAGTGTGACAATCTTCGTGATGCGATTTTATGATGCTGACGATTTAACTGCTTTTTTCGTTGGTTCATTTTTAATGTCTTTTTCATCTTATTTTTCCTCATTATATTTTGTTTATTCAAACTACTATAGCGCGAGATAATGACACTTTTATGACATTGTCGGTCAAATTTCGCGCCTTTAAATATAGACTATCAACCTCATTCCAGATTAAAGGCACGCTAAAAACTGACAAGTTTAAGCTTTTAATTACAGCTACTAATTAGCTTTAAAATTTCTCTTAATTCAAGAATAGTCATTAAACATAATATGCTTTTGGTTATAAATTTTGCCTTTCAGTAAGAAGAGTAGCAGCTTGAGCGCTATTTATTATCAAAACTGAAATTACATTCAGTCTAACGTAATTTCAGAGTGAAATAATGATGTGTATCAAGTATAAGTGCTTGTTTTGGTTTTGTTAGCGGATGAGGTAATGCAATATAGGTAACAGAGTTACTGTCCTAGCTCTTTCTTGCCTTCAAGGGCTTCTTCAGCAGCTTCTGGCGTTTCGTCTAGCTGAAATAACTTCTGCAACGCCTCATCGGCTTTTTGTTTTTCTAACGCTAATACTTGCTCTTTTGCTTTATCATCAAGCCAGGCCAAGGTATCGTAAAAGCGACGAATATTATCAACATAATGTACCGGCTCTTCACCACGGGCATAACCGTGTTTGGTATTTTTGTAATATTTCTTTTGCTGTAAAAGCGGTAAGCGCTTTTTAACTTCAACCCAACGATCTGGGTCGCCACCTTGGCGTTGAGTAATTATTCTTGCATCATTTAAGTGACCAAAACCGACATTATAAGAGGCGAGCGCAAACCAAATACGATCAGGGCTTGGTATTCTGTCAGGCATCATAGCAATCATACGTTTAAAGTATTTAGCCCCACCACGTATGCTTTGTTCAGTATCTAAGCGACTTTTAATACCCATTTGTTTAGCTGTTGCCAGTGTTAACATCATCATGCCACGAACACCAGTATAGGAACGTGCTGTAGGGTTCCAGTGTGATTCTTGATAACTAATCGCAGCAAGTAATCGCCAATCAAGCTCTTGGGCATATTTCTCAAATAAAGCTTGGTATTTAGGTAAGGTAGTTTCTACAGCCTTTATAAAGGTACGTGTCTCAACATAATTAAACTTTTCAATATGACCGTAATACTTATCATCTAGAGCCAATAAAGTACCATCATGATGCACTACACCAAAAAACTCGATCAAACTAGCCAGTATGTCATCAGCACTGTTTTCACTTACCATCCAAGCAAGCTTTTCAGGTTCTTGAATACTAAAGCCAATACTAATCTCTGGATAATAGCGACGATTAATAGCTAAGTTATTACTATCAATAATGGTGTAATCTATTTCACCACTGAGTACTTTAGCAAGTAACTCCTCACTATCAAATTCACTTGTTTCTTGCCAAGTCAGCTCGCTATGCGTTTGTTTAAGCTTTTCTAAGTTTTCGACATAACTTGAGCCAGAAGTCACCATTAAACTTCCGGTTAAATCGGCTACTTTTCTGGGTCTGACATTACCTTGTTTAAATACCAGTTTTTGACTAATGGTTTCATAACTCGGGGCAAACCTAAAGCGGTGTAAACGTTTATCCGTAACGGATAAGCCTGCGGCAATAAAATCAACATCACCGGTATTTAATTTAATAAAAAGCTCGTCAAGGCTGTAACTTGGCACGACTCGTAACTCTACATTGAGCGTATCCGCATATTTTTTGGCTAGTTCATATTCAAAACCAGCAAAGCCATTAGCCGTAGTGTAATAATTGGTTGGACCAAAAATAGTCCCTACATTGACATAACCGCGTTCGAGAATTCGAGATAAACTTGCTGAGTCACTTTGTTTTTCACAAGCAGTCAGGAAAATAACCAGTGTCGTCATGGTTAATTTCATCGCTAGCTTATTGGCAAAATTATTCGCGCAGGTAATAAAGAAGTTAGACTTTTTAAGAAGATATAAATATTTGTTCATAAACTCAATTGTGTCGTGAATTGGCTAAATAGCCAAGTACTTTTTATCTGACCAAAGTGTCAAGTTTTTACTTGACTTTTTCCATTAACAAAAGGTTTGTTTTCAACTATAATACGCGCGAAATTTTCGCTTAGCTTTTATTGGCAAAAATATGTCGGTAAACGTTAATCAAAACCCTACATTAAACTTGGTGATTACCCTATGACGATGTTGATTAAAAACCTTCGTGGCGCTCCAGCACTTTCTGACTTTAGAGTTAAAAAACTATTAGCTCAATGTGAGCAGTTACAACTGCCTGTAAACGATATCTACGCTGAATTTGCCCATTTCGCCCAACTTAATACTGAATTAAGTACCAGCGAAGAGAATGTTTTAAAGCAATTACTAACTTACGGCCCAACAATTGAAGAGCATCAGCCTTCAGGCTTATTTTTATTAGTGACACCTCGTCCGGGCACTATTTCGCCTTGGTCATCAAAATCTACTGACATTGCCCATAACTGTGGCTTAGATAAAGTTGTTCGATTAGAGCGTGGTATTGCTTATTACGTATCATTTGAAAGTGGCGCGCAGTTATCACAAGCACAAGAAATACAGTTAAACGCACTACTTCATGACCGTATGATGGAAAGTGTCTTTAATGACTTTGCACAAGCAGAAAACTTATTTGCTAGCAGCGAGCCGGGTGAGCTTACTTCAATTGATATTGAAAACGGTGGTAAAGCTGCCTTAGTTAATGCCAACGTTGAGTTAGGTTTAGCCTTAGCAGAAGATGAAGTGAACTACCTTTTTGAAAACTTCACTAAACTTGGTCGTAACCCTCACGATATAGAGCTTTACATGTTTGCCCAAGCAAACTCTGAGCATTGTCGTCATAAAATCTTTAACGCTGACTGGACCATCGATGGCGTTAAACAAGAAAAATCATTATTTAAAATGATCCGTAACACCCATGAAGTAAATGGTGATTACGTACTGAGTGCTTATAAAGATAACGCGGCAGTAATGGTCGGTAACAAAGGTGGTCGTTTCTTCCCTAATCCTGAAACTAACGTTTATGGTTACAACCATGAAGATATTCAGGTATTAATGAAAGTTGAAACCCATAACCACCCTACTGCAATTTCTCCTTACCCTGGCGCTGCTACTGGCTCAGGTGGTGAAATTCGTGACGAAGGCGCAACCGGCATTGGTTCCAAACCAAAAGCGGGTTTAGTTGGTTTCTCTGTATCTAACCTACGTATTCCTGAGTTTGTACAACCTTGGGAGTCAGATTTTGGCAAGCCGAGCCGTATTGTCAACGCATTTGACATCATGATGGAAGGTCCATTAGGTGGCGCAGCATTTAACAATGAATTTGGTCGCCCTGCTATTTTAGGCTACTTCCGTACCTATGAAGAAGAAGTTAACTCATTCAACGGTAAAGAAGTCCGTGGTTATCACAAGCCAATTATGCTTGCTGGTGGTTTGGGTAATATTCGTGATGAACACGTACAAAAAGGTGACATTGTTGTTGGCGCAAACCTAATCGCTTTAGGTGGACCAGCGATGAACATTGGTTTAGGCGGTGGTGCAGCATCAAGCATGGCTTCTGGTCAATCTGCTGAAAACTTAGATTTTGCCTCAGTACAACGTGAAAATCCTGAAATGGAACGTCGTTGTCAGGAAGTTATCGACAAATGTTGGCAGCTAGGTGATAAAAACCCTATTTTATTTATTCATGATGTTGGTGCGGGTGGTTTATCAAATGCCTTCCCTGAGCTGGTATCTGATGGCGGTCGTGGTGGTGTATTTGAACTACGTAATGTGCCTAATGATGAGCGTAGCATGGCACCCCATGAAATCTGGTGTAATGAATCACAAGAACGTTATGTGCTAGCTGTTTCTGATGAACAATTAGCTGATTTTACTGCCATTTGTCAACGTGAACGTGCTCCATTTGCTGTGGTAGGTCGTGCCACTGAAGAAGAGCACTTAACTGTTACCGATTCGCACTTCGAAGGCAACGATAAGTTAGACACGCCTATTGATTTACCACTTGATGTACTTTTAGGTAAAACACCTAAAATTATTAAAAACGTTGAATCAGCACAAGCGGTTGGTGACTCACTAGAGCTAAGCAATGTATCGTTAACGGATGCAGCGGATAGAATTTTATCTTTACCAACAGTTGCAGAGAAAACGTTCTTAATTACCATTGGTGATCGAAGCGTTACCGGTATGGTTAATCGTGACCAAATGGTTGGTCCTTGGCAAGTACCTGTCGCTGACTGTGGTGTAACGGCATCAGCACTTGATTCTTATCACGGCGAAGCAATGTCATTAGGTGAGCGTACACCAGTTGCCTTATTAAACTTTGGCGCCTCTGCTCGTCTAGCTGTAGCTGAATCACTGACTAACATCGCTGGTACAGATATTGGCGACTTAAACCGTATCAAGCTTTCAGCTAACTGGATGTCTCCTGCAGGTCACCCGGGTGAAGATGCTGGTCTTTACGAAGCCGTAAAAGCGATTGGTGAAGAGTTATGTCCGGCACTTGGTTTAACTATTCCAGTGGGTAAAGACTCAATGTCGATGAAAACCCAATGGGAAGAAAATGGTGAGTCTAAATCAGTAACATCACCACTTTCACTTGTTATTACCGCCTTTGGTGTTGTTGAAGATATCCGTAAAACAGTAACTCCTGAGCTTCGTAGTGATAAAGAAGAGACGCGTTTAGTTGCTATTGATTTATCAAAAGGTAAGAAGCGTTTAGGTGGCTCTTGTTTAGCACAGGTTTACAAGCAACTTGGTAATGAAACACCTGATGTAGATAGCGCTGAAACCTTAAAAGGTTTCTTCAATGCCATGCAAACATTGGTTCGTGATGAAAAAGTTATTGCTTATCATGATATTTCAGATGGTGGTTTATTCACTACCGTTACTGAAATGGCGTTTGCTGGTCACACTGGTGTTGATATTGATATTACTAAGCTTTCAACAGGCGCAAGTGATGATTTAGCAACCCTATTTAACGAAGAGTTAGGCGCGGTTATTCAAATTCGTGAAAGCGATGTTGATGCTATCCACGCTGTATTAGCTGAGCACGGTATTTTAGATTGTTGCACCGACATTGGTCGTTTAAACAACGAAGATACTATCCGCTTTACTCGCGATGGTGAAGTAGTACTAGAGAACTCTCGTACTTACTACCGTACCTTATGGGCACAAACCACCTTTAAGATGCAATCACTACGTGATAACCCTGAGTGTGCACAACAAGAGCATGACGTTAAGTTTGATACTGAAGATCCAGGTTTAAATACTGAGCTAACTTTTGATATCAATGAAGATATTGTTAGTGATTTAATTGCCAAAGATGCACAGAGTGGCACTAACCCACGCATTGCTATTTTACGTGAGCAAGGTGTTAACTCACACGTTGAAATGGCAGCAGCATTTGATAGAGCTGGTTTTGTTGCCATCGATGTTCACATGTCAGATATCTTATCTGGCCGAGCTGACCTTGTTGACTTCAACGGTTTAGTGGCTTGTGGTGGTTTCTCTTACGGTGATGTATTAGGTGCTGGTGAAGGTTGGGCAAAATCAATCTTATTTAATACCAACGCGCGTGCCATGTTCAAAACCTTCTTTGAACGTGAAGATACCTTCACTTTAGGTGTGTGTAACGGTTGTCAGATGTTATCTAACCTGAAAGAAATTATCCCAGGTAGTGAACACTGGCCACACTTTGTACAAAACAAGTCAGAGCGTTTTGAAGCACGTTTCTCATTAGTTGAAATTCAAGAAAGCCCATCTGTTCTATTTAAAGGTATGGAAGGCTCGCGTATGCCAATCGCTGTGTCACACGGTGAAGGTCATGCTGAATTTAAATCTGATGCTGCCATTGATGCTGCCAATAACTCTGGCACTGTTTCTATGCGTTATGTGAATAACTATGGTGAAGTGACTGAAACGTACCCTGCTAACCCTAACGGCTCAGTAGATGGTATAACATCACTTACCACTACCGACGGTCGTGTAACGATTATGATGCCACATCCAGAGCGTGTATTTAGAACAGTAGCTAACTCTTGGCATCCAGATAGCTGGGGTGAAGATTCACCTTGGGTGCGCATGTTCCGTAACGCCCGTGCCTTTATTGGCTAATTTTATTGCTAGCTGAACAAGGTTCTACATCAGAAGTACTCATTGACATGCGTCAACTCCGTGCTTCTTCTTTGAACCTTGAGCAGCTAACTGCAAAATGAGCAATAAATTAAAACCGGAAATTTCTGTTAAGAGATTTCCGGTTTTTTATTGCCTTTTTTTCAATGTTTAAATATTGTAGTGCACAGCATAACTAAAACAATAATAACAAGGATTTGTATGCAACAACATGACTGCTCTCCCCTGACTGATTTCATTGAGTACCCTGAAACTGAAATGCTTGAACGCTCTGCAGACTTCTACAACGAGGTTAAGCGTCGCCATTCTATTCGTAACTTTAGCGATCGCCCGGTTGATAAAGCCGTGATTGAGAATTGCTTGAAAGCTGCGGGGACAGCACCAAGCGGTGCAAACCATCAACCTTGGCATTTTGTTGCGGTAAGTTCAGCAGATATTAAAAAGCAAATTAGAGAGCAAGCAGAGCATCATGAGCGTGGATTTTATGATGGTCGAGCCGGAGAAGAGTGGCTCGATGCACTAAAAGATTTAGGCACTGATGCCAACAAACCTTATTTAGAACATGCACCTTGGTTAATTGCTATTTTCAGTCAAAAAAAAGGCGGCATTACCAATATGGAAAATGAGGAAGATAAAAAGACTAATTATTATGTTCACGAGTCTGTTGGCATAGCAACAGGTATTTTGATTACCGCACTACATAACGCCGGCCTTGCCACACTGACGCACACACCAAAGCCGATGTCATTTTTAAATAAGGTTTGTCAGCGCACAGGTAACGAGCGTGCTTATATGCTGCTTATCGCAGGTTACCCAAGTGAAGATGCCACTGTACCTGCGCATGCACAGGTCAAAAAGAGTCTCGACGATATCGCTACTTTTCTTTAAAGTACACCTAAAATAGCCTGCTACTTATCAAATAGCGGGCTAAACCTTTAACCATCAAATAGCTTTGCCCTATATCTTAGGGCAACTTTACTCATGCGGACACCAAAAAATGCATTACTCGGTTAAACTATACCTACTGGTGGTTTTACTTACATTATCTACCTCAACACTAGCAAAGCAATCCAACTCGATTATTTCTCTAGGTGTATTCAATGAACCTCAAGGTGAGCGTGCTGGTCTTGAAATTGCTATGTCAGCTGGTAATGATTATTTCGGTGGTCGACTCAGTGGTACCTTATATAAAGGTGGAAAGAATAATGGCGATGAAAGTAGCGACCTTTATGCAGGTTTTTCAGGCTTTGGTTACATCCATACTGGCCAAGATATAAACCCGTATATTGGTTTAGGCATTTTTATTGGCGAAACCTTGAACTGTACGGATGAGGAAGAAGAGTCTAATTACTGTAGCGAAGAAATGACTGCAGCACTTTATCCTGAGCTTGGCATTAAACTGAACATTGAGAATATCCAAGTCACACCTTACATTCGTCGCTATTTCGATACCAGTGATTCAAGAAAATCAGGCAATGTCTACGGCATCAATTTCGGGATAGCTTTTTAGCGTTCTGCTGAGTGCTTTTTTAACGCCATTTAACTAACAGTAAATGCTATCACTGTTGCTAGCTATTAAACAAAGTCTAAGGCTATATCAGTACACCCCTTTACACAGCGAATTCCAGTAAGTTCATCCTGCTCAGGCGTGTAAAGTTTCAACGCTTGCTTGCAATGCGAACACAAGACGGTTTTTCCTAACATGACTTGTTTAACTAATTTTTTTTGTTCAAAAAAAGAGTCTTTACTGGCTTTTTGTAAAGCCGAAAATTGCTGAAGATCGATACTCATATGCTTCCTAATACGTTATTCAAGTGGGCTAGCTAATAAAGTAAACGCCCGCAAACTCTCCCTTTAAGTGAGCCGCTGTTGACACCAATAACGCTTTATAACCGATAATGCTTTCATAGCTAGCAGGCATATAAGGGTACGCAGTGATCTCCCAAGGAAGTTCAGGGTTCGCTTCATAAGGGGTAAATGAAAGCTTTTGGTTATTTTCTAATAATAACTGGCCAAACTGTAATGCTAACTCTTGGCTTGGAAATAATACTGAAAACTCAATTTCACGTTCGTTAAGTAAGTCGTTACCGTTTTGGTGTAATTCCCACAACGCATTGCCTATTTCATCTTCAGGGAAAAGAGTTAAATCACGATCCATTCATACCTCCATTATTGAGTGTCATAAGAAATTTTCATCAAAAAGTTATTTTAGCTTTGCTCTGGCGATAAACCTAGTAAAATAAACACACTATCTTTGTTAGACCAAATAAATATGTCAAAAGTTACCCGCGCTACCTCATCAATTGAGAAAAGTACTAGCCCAGATAAAGCTTCAAAGCATGCATCAAACCATAGTGAAATCGCACATTTTGAATGGCATATCACTGTCAAAGATAATGACGATAACAAAGCCCTTTCGGTATTAGAAACTTATTGTCAGTCACAGCAGGCATTACTTTCAAAGGCGACATTAAAGCAAGCGATAAGCAAAGGCGCGTTGTGGTTAACGCCCGCTAAAAATAGAAAACAAACTCAGCGCTTGCGACGGGTGAAAAAACAGCTGTGTGTTGGTGATGAGCTGCACTTTTATTATCATCGCGAAGTTCTCGCAACGCCGGTGCCACAAGCAAAACTCATCGCTGACTGTATTGATTACAGTGTTTGGTATAAACCTTACGGTATGTTATCACAAGGCTCTAAATGGAGTGACCACTGCACTATTGCTCGCTTCGCGCAACAAAACTTACCTAATGAACGCCCTGCTTTTATTGTTCACCGATTAGATAGAGCGGCAACGGGATTAATCCTTGTTGCCCACAGTAAAAAAGCGGCACGTGCTTTGTCAAACATGTTTGAACACCACCAATTAGAAAAGCATTATCAAATTATTGTCCATGGCGATCACAGCATAAGACCTCAACCTGAAGTTATCGAATCAGCTGTTGACGGCAAAAGTGCTCGTAGTACATTCACTTGCTTAGCTTACGATCAGCCATCAAACCGCTCATTAATCCAAGTTAAAATTGATAGCGGCAGAAAACATCAAATTCGTATTCACGCAGCGAGTATTGGTTTTCCAGTCGTTGGGGATAGATTACACGGAATTGCTGATGAACAAGAACAATGTGATCTCCAGTTATGTGCGGTGAGCCTAGGTTTTGATTGCCCGGTGGCGGCATTATCAGGTGAACAGTTAACGCAATATTTTGAGTTACCAGAAACATTAAAGCCTCAGTTTTCACCAAGGCTTTAAATTTATATCCTATGATTTTATCATAATCACATTTCTAGATGGTGTAATGAAAATCACCATCTTCAAGCACAGATAAACTCTCACCAATTAAGTCTTTCGAGGCAATCGCTTTTAATAATTCAAAACCGTGCTCACGCTGCTCTTTAGTTAGCGCTTGATAAGGTAATCGGAAGTTCTTTGGCACTGCACCAGTCATCATTAATGCCGTATTAATTGCGATAGGGTTAGGCTCACAAAATAGCCATGCGATCAGCCCTTGTAAACTATCATTTAACTCTGCTGTTTGAGCGAGTTCACTGGCAGAATAGTCTTTATTCATCAATTGACGCATTAAACCTGGGATAATGTTTGAGGTAACAGACATAACGCCATGAGAGCCGTGCTGATGTCGCCCAGCATAACTTTCATCATCATTGCCTGACCAACAAGCAATACCGCGCTTTTCATAATAATCGATGCGCTCGTTACCACCACATTCTTTTACGCCAATAAAGTTTTCATGTTTAGCCAGCGGCTCAATCACTTCTGGTGTTAAATCTTGTCCGGTTCTTCCCGGTACGTTGTAGATAAATGCAGGACCAATATCAAGCACCTTCTTAAAGTGTTCACTAACACCTTTAAGAGACGTACGGCCATAATATGGGTTAATTTGCAGGGCAGCATCCATACCAATAGCAAAGCCATTTTCTGTCGCTTTTATCGCTTCACGGGTATTATTGCTGCCAGTATTACCAACGATAATTAATCTATCTTTGAATTTGTTAACGCAGTGGGCGATTAGCATTAAATGCTCTTCCCAACTAAGCAAGTGACCTTCGCCTGTAGTGCCACCAACGATGATACCATCTACGCCTGCAGCAATTTGTTGCTCTATTAAGGCGTCATAACTCTTTAAACAAACTTCCCCGTCTTCTGTGTAGGGAGTTTTTATTGCGGTAATTAAACTTGCTGCTTTTAAACGCTTCATTAACTGTCTCTAATTTATAATTGACTCAATGTGTATTAAGTGGGAAAGGTGAATCAGTAAATTCTTGACGCCATTCTAGCAATGACCGTGGTTATCAACAACCCGTCTCATGATATATTCTTCTTTCGTGACTCTATGCTGATAATGAAATAATTGATGATCAAGCGCTAATACTTTATATGCTTGATAATTATCATCATTATTGAGATCTGCAGCATACATTTCTTCGTCAATCAGCTCGTTCTTGGTCATGGTAAAGTGAATGTCGCCAACAAGCCCCCAATCGCCTAATTCCGTTATTTGCTCTACTATTTCACCTGTAGCGCCTAGGGATATAAAGGTAAATTCAAAACTGCCATCGCTGCTAAGCTGAGCATATTCAATACTCTCAAGGCCATTAGCGTCTATTTCGTTACGATACCATCGTCCAAAAAGAAGCGCTCTAGGGTAATCATTTATACTCAAGGTAGTTTTCCTAAAATTTTGCCATATGGAATTATAACTTTAAGTTATGACTTAATCATAAAAAACCACAAACCTGAGTAAACAAGCTTGTGGTTTGAAGTACCCTAGCACTTTGGCAGTGAATCTTAACTGCGAGTTTACGTTAGCGTTAAATCAACGTTTAGTCTACGGCAAACTTATTCACTCTTTAGTACTTTTATACTGCCATTAATACTCTCTAAATCAATCTTAGTGCCGCCAGAGCCAATTTCACCGCGCAGGTTACGACCTGAAAAGCTGTTTTTTGTCGCCGTTAAACCAAATGATGTTTTGATACCGCCATGCATAGTATCTGCATTGACATCAGCATTAATCCCCTCAGGTAAAAATAGTTTAATACTGCCATTAACCGTTTCAAGGTCGATATTGCTCACCTCTTTCAACGAGCTTTGATAACTCACATTAACGCTACCGTTTACAGAGCTAATATCGCTATTATTACTCAAGCCAGAAGCATTGATAGAGCCATTGACGACTGCAGCATCTATTTCACCAGCGACACCTTTTATCACTAAGGCACCGTTAACAAGTTCGATATCTGACAAGTTGGTTTCAGATGGCAACCATACTTGGTAATCCACTTTCGCTGCTGACTCATTTCGTTGACGATAGGCCTTATCTTTATAATCTGTGTTAACCATGACTCTGTTGCCGTGTTGATTCATCTCAACAACCACATTGTCACGAGAATCTTGTGATGGTGCGGTAATAACCGCTTGTACTTTAATGTTGCTTTCTTGCCAGCTATTTATCGTTACCGCGCCATTAATATTATTTAAGATAAAGTCACTTGATGGTGAAACTGAAAAAGATTTTTCTATTTCTTCATTAATCTTTGCTGACACTGATGAATTGAGTGCCGTAAAAAGCATTAAACTCAACAGACTGTTTTTTATAACCTTGTTCATTTGTTATTCCCTATTTGCTAATTAAAATGACGCTTACAAAAAAATTAGATGTAAGTTGAAATAAAAAGGTTTAAATTTACCGCAATATATTTTCAAGTAGGAAAGTTCGCCATGCCAAGTACCACAGTACAATTACTCTTAACCGGTAATGAATTAATGACGGGAGATATTGTTGACAGTAATTCCGCCATGATGGCGCAAATATTAAAAGAACAAGGCTTGGAAATAAGTCGAAAAGTTACTGTTGCCGATGCCTTATCTTTATTGGTAAGTGAGATTGATTACATGGCAACTAATAGCGACATATTAATCATTAATGGCGGTTTAGGTCCTACCGTGGATGATTTAACCTCTGAAGCATTAGCGCGCGCCACACAAGTGCCACTTGCTGAACATCCTGAGGCGCTTGCACATATTACCCAGTGGGCAGAACAACGAGGCGCGGAGCTAAACGCTCCAAACCTCAAGCAAGCTTTGTTACCGAGCGGTTGTCAAATTATTGCTAATAGCTGCGGCAGCGCGGTTGGTTTTAGTGTGAATTATAAAGGCTGTGATATTTACTGCACACCTGGTGTACCACGCGAACTCAAAGTGATGTTTAACGAGCAAATTGTGCCAAAGATTCGCCAAAAATTACCTGACAATTTAATTTGTGACGTTACCCGCCTGCAAGTATTTGGCTATGGTGAGTCGAGTCTACAAAAACTAATAGATGAGCAATTGCCTGATTGGCCTGAAAGTATTGATTTAGGTTTTCGGGCGGGAATGCCTTTACTGGAAGTAAAACTAACCACAAATACTAAGCAAGGGTTAGCAATAAAGCCATTATGGCAAAATAAATTATCTGCGCTTCTTAAAGAACACATCATTGCTGAAGTGATTGATAAGCCAAAGTCGCTAGCAGAGAACCTACTGACAAAGCTTCAGCATCATAAGCTGAAAATCACTACGGCGGAATCATGTACCGGAGGCCTGATAGCCAGTAAATTAACTGAAATCAGCGGCTCGTCAAACAGCTTCGAGGCTGGTTATGTTACCTATAGTAATGCGATGAAAACCGAGATGCTCGGTGTCTGCCCTAAACTATTAGCAGAGGTAGGCGCGGTAAGTGAGGCTGTAGTTATTGAAATGGCCAAAGGTGCTTTGAGCAAATCGGGGGCTGATTTAGCCATTGCAGTTTCAGGTGTTGCGGGTCCTAACGGTGGTAGTGACGAGAAACCGGTAGGCATGGTTTGGCTAGCATGGGGGAGTCACAATGATATTAAGACACAATGTTTACGCTTGCCTTACGCTCGACGTCAATTCCAACAATATGTCACAGCTATTGGCTTAGACTTACTACGCAGATATCAACAAGGCTTATCATCTACGCCAAATTATGTCGTTGAAAGAGCTTTTCAACAGCAAAGTAGTTAACGAGACAACCTAATGACTAAACTTTTAGGTTAGAATAAAGAAAGCTGTATATAACTATGCGCTTAGTCATTGCTTAGTTTACTAAAAATTTATATATTAAGATTAATAACTAAAGAGTTAGTAAATATTATCAGGAGTTTATTTTGATAGAAAAAAATTTCATCACTAGCGGAAGAAATACCGTTATTCACAAAGTAAAAAAATTCGACTTATTGATTATTAATGGTGACAAACCTGTTGTTATCGTAAGTCATCGAGGCATAGGCATTTACAAGGGAGAAATTCCTGCAAAGCGCTCTATTGCCAAAAAAGCTTACCAAGATATTGTCGATATTTCATCGTCTGAATTGTTTGGTGAAGAAAAGACCTTATTATTTGTACAGGCACTCGATGGCATTGAGTATAAAGTTGATTATTCAAAAGAAGACAGCAAAAGCTTTATAAAAATTCACCAAAATCACTATATGTAAAGCCAGCTAATTAACGCAAATAATAAAAATAATCAAAAAGAATTATATCACCTACCCGTTTTTTGGCTCAGCAGTATTAACGGTTAGGGGGAGCACTTGCAATGACCAAAGCCAGTTTAATCTCAAATAAAAAAGATAATATTGATCTAGTATTAGAGCCGATAAAAGGGGGAGATACTATCTCTGCCTTAACGATTAAAGAGTTAATAGCAGCCTCAGATTTTAAAAAACTTCGTCTTAGTGAAAGTAACATTAAAAATGCTGTTGCTGAATTAAACGATGTTTTAAAGCCTCTGCAAGATAAACAAACCGGTAGAAAAATCACTTATCAAATCTTGGATAGAGTAGATGCAACCATCAATATCAGTATTGAAACTGATGAAATGGGTGCTATGGCTGAAATTACTACCGCACAAGGTGGAAAACATTTAACCGCAAAAGCTATTTTAACGGCAGCTCAAGAGTCTGGCGTTAAAAAGGGCTTTAGTAAAGAGCACCTAATACAACTCGCACAACTTGCCGCTAAAGAAGCTCCTAATAGCCAAGTAAATATGCAAATTGCCACTGGTAAACTAGCGGTTAATGGTAAAGATGCTGTAATTAAGCCTTTGGTTGAAAGTGCTCAAGCCCGTATTTTAAAACCTAAAAAACGTGAAGACGGTAGTGTCGATATGCGTGATTTAGGGGACATCATTTGTGTCAAAGTTGGCGATCCTTTAGCGAAAAAGGTTCCGCTCACCCAAGGCACTCAAGGATATACAGTCACCGCCACACCATTAGCACCAGAGCCAGGTAATGATATTGAGTTAGTGGCTGGAGAAGGCACCAATATCAGTCCTAGAAATAATAATGTCTTAGTGTCTGAAAAAGTTGGTCTACCTAAACTTATCAATAACGGTATGGAAGTTGATGAAGTTTATAAGATTAAAGATGTCACAGTTGGCACAGGCAATATTAATTTTACCGGCAGCGTAATTATTGAAGGTGACGTCACTGAAGGCATGAAAGTGATTGCTTCAGGTGATATTACAGTCGGCGGCTTTGTTGAATCGGCAACCCTTGAGGCTGGTGGGGACATCACTATCTCTGGTGGCATTATTGGCCATAAACATGATGTGGAGAAAACACAGATCACTGATGTGGTGATGAGCGTGAATATCACAGCAAAAGGCAGTATTTTCGCTAAGTATGGTCAATATTCACAAATAACCTGTGGTCAAGATGTGCGTATTGAAAATCAATTACTGCACAGTATTTTAGATATAAAAGGCCGTTTGTGGATTGGTAAAAATGAGCAAGCCGATGGTAAACTTATTGGTGGTTACACCAAGGCAGGTACTTCTGTCAGTGCAGGCATGATTGGCGCAACAGCAGGCAGTAATACCATCGTTAATTTTGAACATAAAATTCTCAAGTTTAAAGATGAGCTACATCAAACTGAAGAGCTGCTCAAAGAAGAGTCTAAAAAAACGGATGAATTAAAAGCGGCTATCAAGAAATTGAAGAGCTTACCAAAAGAAAAAGCTAAACCTGAAATACTCGCCAAGGTAGTACCTACTTACCAATTTCATGCCAAACGTATGGGTGAAATACTCAATGATAAACAAGCTTTAGAAGAAGACTTACAAGAATATATGGCCAGTGTTTATATTGAAGCGACTGAGAAGCTTTATCATGGCGTTGAACTGATTGTTGGCGATTTTAACGATAGATCACGACGCGAATATGGTCCAACTAAAATGATTTACAAAGAACGAAAAATTTTAATTGATCCTATAGCTGTCTCTTATACACATCTCCGAGCCCACGAGACCGTACTAGATCT
>CAJXPG010000081.1 GCA_913057925.1 uncultured Colwellia sp.
AAATAGGGGTTATCGATAGGACCATTAAAGGTAAGCTCTCCCTTTTCAATTTGTAGTTTCTGGCCATAAGCTTGAAAAGTACCATCTGAAGATTGGATCCTGCCAAACATCTGAAGCGGATGATTATCCTGCTGGCTTATTTGTAGTTGACCAAATAAATTGCTGTGTAAGCCTTGTCCAGAAATTTCAAAGGCCTTATCAATATTTACTTTAATGTTGGTTTTTATGTCAAAGCCTGATGTCTCCTTAATGATTACTTCACCATTTTGATCAACAAGAATGACATCATCACTTACAGAAACAATGCTACCTGTGAGTTTCTCGATATTATATTTACCTGCTAATACATCTATATTGCCACTGATGATTAACGACTTTTCCGCTAATTTAATATTCAATGCCGGTGCAATGCTCATCATTAGATCGGGAGGGAAAACTAAAGGCAGATGTTCTGCGGTTAAATCTAAATTCATCGCTAAACTGTTTTGCCAAGATAACTCTCCTTGCAAATCAGCGGCATTATCTTCAATGAAAAACCTACCAGTAACCGTTGCTTGGTTGTCATTAATAGCGATAGCGCTGCTAATATCGTCTAAGGTATTGGCATTCTTTCTCACCCTTAATTTACCTTTAACCAATGATAAATCACCATTAAATATAGGCGCTTCTACGGTGCCATTTACTGTTAAATCAGCACTGACTTTACCTTCTAAGCTAATCACATTTGGGATAATGTGTTGTAAAGGCTGTAAATTTAATTCATTTAATAAAACCGAACTGTGAATGGCAGATTGATTGAAATCAGTATCATTGTTGAACTGCAACTTAGAATTAATCTGTACCAGCGGGGTTTTGTTAATATCATTTAAAAACAATTCGCTAATTAATTGCTTATCATCAAGCACTAGTGAAAAGTAGCCATCAGACCACTGCGATAATTTGTGCTCATTTAGCTCATCACTTACGGTTAAATAACCTGGTGATAATGATAACTGGGCTTGTGTTGTTATTGACTGTTGACTTGACCAATTAAGCTTGACTTCGCCATTAACTTGGCTCACTAATTCGCTATCTTTAGGTAGAAATAGCTGGTCAATTACAGCAAGATCTATCGCTAATTTAAGGCCCAAATCACCTTTTTTACCCAATGTGGCTTGCTTTGGTAAACAAAGCCCTAGACCTTTATCTTGCCAACAATGAGGACTTATGGTGATATCCTGGCGTAATAAGTCGAAATCAACAGCAAAGGGACGATCGTTTTCTAGGGTGATAGTTTGATGGCTCAATGCGCTTTTTTCTATGGTGCTCTGCCATTGGCTAAAGCTGTCATTGAATTGACCGGTTAAGATAATCTCTCCAGCTAACTCACCTAACCACTGTGCTGATATTTTATGATTATTTGCCTGTCCATCGATTGAAAGTAACAGGTTATCGATACTGTAGTGCTTCTCCGTATTATCCCAATGTAACTGATCATTATTTAATGTCAGTTGTATTTTGTGGTCTTGCATTGGTTGATAGTTAACATCAAGGGACAATAAATTACTGCGCCACCGTTGCCAATTTAACTCGGAAAACGTTGTATTAGCTCTAATAACGGGGTTATTTTGCTTGCCTGATATTGTAAAATTGCTAATAAAACTGCCATTTAACTCATGATGCCAATTATGAATGTTATCAACACTTAGTTGTCCTTTTAAATCCCAAAAACTATTTTCAAAAGCATGCAGTGTTAAAGCACTTTCATTAAAGTTAATGAGTAAATGTCCAGGTTTGAAGCTGCCTAATTGATTTATACCAATGTCAGCTTTGATGGAGAAGTCTATATGGTTGATATGGCCAGAAACTTCGCTTTTGTTCAATAAAACCGACCAGGTATTGTCTGTCCAAGTACCTTTACTGTTTATGCTACCTTTTAAGCGACCGTTACTTTCAGGGGTAATGTTTGTCGTTAGCCCGTCTAATTCTTCTGTTTGCTCGAGTATTTCACTTAAAAGCGACATACTAATTCTAGGCAATTCAAAGCCTGTAGAATTTGCTGTAATCTGCCATGAAATATCATTCGCTAATAACGCGATGTCGCCATGAAAATCTAATTGGCTGCGTGTTTTACTATCGGTAAAAGAAAACTCTTCAATGCTAAAGCGGCTATTACGCTGTTTAGCTGTTAGTTTTACTTGTGCATCTTCATAACCATAACCCTTGATTTGACTGCTAAATTTAACGGCTTGTTGGGTTAAATCGCCAGAAATGTCTAAAGCCAATGCGGAATATTGTCCATATTGGGCCAAACTTTCGGGCAGAGAGATTTTGTCAGCATCTAGCTTTAAATCAAAAGGTAGCGCTTTATCAAGCAGGTTAATATGTCCTTGGGCTTTAAGGGCTAAATTACCTTGGCTAAGCAAGTCTACATCTAAATTATTAAGAGCCCCTTGAACAGTAACTTGTTGCTTGGTATTGGCTAATTCAGGCCACCAGTGCACACTATGAATTTCACTATTAACCTTGCCATTGAGTTGATAGGGACTTGTTAGCTTGGCTTTGCCTACTAAGCTGTTGATAGAGAATGTCGGTGTCGATGTACTAAATTGACTAATGTTTACCGCTGAATTGACCCAAGAGCCGCTTAATTGGTTATTTGATGACTGCCATTGTTGGCAATTTACTTCACAGTGAGCACTTTGCTTATCTTGATAGCCCCTTATGACAACGTTGATATCATCCACATTGAGTTGTTTGATTACCAGTGCAATGGGAAGATTGACATCGGGTAAGGCTAATGGTGCTTCCTTATCTTTGGTAACAAGCTTTTCCGCGGTCTGCTGGGCTTGTTCACTTTGCTTAAGTGACACCAACAATTGCTGAGCTTTTGCAGTAGAAAATGCAAATTCACTTTTGTTAATAGATAATTGTGTTGAAAATCTTTCAATGGTAATTTCAGTGTTTTCTACAACGAGGTGTGACTTTTCGATCTCAATACTGTCAGCTTCAATAGAGAAGGGCATTTCAAACAAATAAGTCGAGGGATTTTTAATTACTTGAGTTTCATCAACCGGTTTACTTGCTAGCAAACGTAGCGAGAAGTCCTCTGCTTTTGCAAACTTTATGCATAATCTCTTCTTCCAAGTACAAGCAAAGTCTAACTCAGTTGATAAGTCTGTTACGTTAATTTCAACATTATCTAGATTCAAATAAACAGCATTAAATCGAATATTCCTCACTAAAGCACCGCTGTGATAATCGAAATTAACCCCTTCAATGTTATTAAGTAAGCCTAGCGAAAGTTGCGTTCCCCAAGGCGTTGTCAGCAACACGGTAATAAAGCAAAGTGAAATTGCTAAGTATTTGGAAACTATCAGACTAAAGCGGCGAAAAGTCATAACTCAGCACCTAAATTAAGATGAATTCGCCATTTGTCATTTTCGTCATTTTCATCAAAACCATAGGCAAGATCAAATTTGACCGCACCGACAGGAGATAGATAATGAATACCTGAGCCAAAGGAATATACGGGCTCAAATTCACCTTTATTGGCAACACTACCGCCATCAGAAAATAAGGCGAGTCGCCACTTTTGATTTAGATAATATTGGTACTCAATACTTGCGACCATTAAACGAGTACCACCAACCACTATCTCCTTAGGGTTATCGGGATCTGAAGAAGCAGGAATAGTAGAGCCAATAGATTGGTAGGCAAAGCCACGAATACTTTGATCGCCACCGGCGTAAAATCGTAAAGATGGGGCTAATTGCGCATCTCGATCAACATAGATAGCGCCTAACTCAGCACGTGTTACCAACCGATGGTTTGCAATTAAGGTCTTTATAAAGTTCCATCTGCCGTGAACACGAAAAAAACTATTGTCAGAAGCGGCTTTTAAATGTGCACCTTCTATATTATAAACTTGTCTAAAGCCACCACTTGGATCTAATGCTGAGCCTTCACGAATAGCCCTAGACCAGGTAACACCGGGAATAATGTATTGAACATTGTCAGTATCAGACCAATCAAAATTAGGATTAGTATCATCTAGATCATAATGCCAGGCCTCTTTATGAAAGCGCGTATAAATTTGCCTATTCCAGTTATCTTTGCTGATTACTCGTCCAAGTTGGGCAGAATATACTTTTGTTGATAAATCAGGGTATTCATCATTTTCGACAGTAATTTTAAACTGTAAAAGATCTTCGGTAGGGTGTCCTAACGGAATACTGTAAATAAAGTTACCCGTCGGATTTATCTTTGAGTATTCAATTTTACTTTCTTGAAAATGTCCGTATTTATTCAATAATGGTGTACGCCAATTCGCCGAAACTCGATATTTTGTATCGGTGGCAAAGCCAAAACCAAAATCAAATAAATGACTTTTAGCGGGAGTCAGTGCTACATCAACATCAATACTTAATGCTTGATGCTCTTTATCTTCAACCTTATCAGCATGAGTTGCATACACATTACTAAAGTACTGCGTTGATTGAAGCTGCTGCTGAAGCTGATGAAAAGCATTAGTGGTATAGAAATCCCCTTGGTTAAAAGGAATTAAGCTCTCTAATAAATCACTTTCAATAGCAACATCACTAAAATGTACTTCGCCAAATCGATATCTTGGACCACTTTGATAATCTATGTTGATGTCTGCTAAATGGTTGGCTTGTTGTATGGTGATGTTGCTCGTTAATAAAGCGCCATCAAAGTATCCTCTTTGTAATGCAAGGGATAATAAATCAGATTTTAGCGTTTCGTATTTGCCATGATGAAGTTTATCACCCGGTTTAATGTTAATATTTTGAAGTAAGGTACTAAAAGCAGTATCAGTTTGTGCCGCGCCTGAAATGTTGATATTTATCTTGTCGATTAAAGTGGCTGCATTTAATTGAATACTTAGCACAAGTTTCCAGGGGTCTTCTTCGACCTTGGCAATGATATCAGAATGGTAATAGCCAAGCGCTTGTAATGCGTTGTAGACATTGTCTTTAGCTGAATAGATAAATGCTGAGCGTTCTAGCTCTGTTTCAGGCAAATCGCCTAAATGAGCAGAGATATTTTCTTTAACCTTTTGAGTCAAGTCTCCGTCGAGTGTCACGGTTAAGTTACTTGCTAAGGCAAAAGAATTGAAAAGGGTAACGATGAGAGTCGTTGCCAACAGCTTGAAATTACGTTTAAAAAACACAACAGAGGGGCATAGGAAGCTTAAACTGTGCAGAAACATTAATTGCTGGCATTTCCTGTAATAGTTTATCAGATCGATGACGTTAAATTTTACGCTATAAATAATCTTATGACTATGAAAAAGCTTTAGATTTTATTGCCTTTGTCAAATGACAGGTGAGGGAGCAATTATCACTGAACTGATACTTTATATTGACCAGGTAAATTGCAATAAACCAAAACCGTGCCACGATTTATTATCTGTAAGGTATTCTTTATTATATACATTAAAACTCCAAGTCGCTGAGCCGCCATAAAAAAAATAGCTGACACCTGTTGCTGCACTCGCTTGCATTGGGTTGAACTCTACAGTTGATTGATAAGGTAACTTGCCATCAATGGTGAGATCGTTAAATCGATAGCCTGTTTGCATACGCGTGAAAAAAAGCAGCGACTGTACCGGAGCATCGTCACTTAAGTTACCTACATGGCCAAAATGACTACTTAAACGGCCAAAGGTTTGCTCAAGCTTAGTGCCCCAGCGAAAAGTCAGCCCAAAATTAAGATCACTTCGCATATTACCTAAAGCACTGTGATTAAAAGAACTTAGCTCCCATTGACTATTAAAAGGTGCTGAAGAACGTACGAATAAATAATCAATTTCATAAGCAAATTGCATTGTTAATGTGTTTTCAACTTGATGCTGCCAACCAAGTGGTGTGCTAGATCCTAGGGCTTTGTGTATAGCCCCTTGAAGTTGCTCTGCCTTTGAAGCAGGTCCCATAACTCCGATTGATAACCCGTTCTTTTGCGCGATATCACTGCGATATAAAGCCGTGTGTTGTTCAAATTCGAGTAGCCCAGCATAAGGTCGGTCATCCGCTTGTGGTTGTTCTATATTTATTTCACTAGGCGTCCACATGCGCTGACTTACTTTTAGTCCACAAGCTTGAACAGAATCTGGTTGATTGGGAAGTAACCAAAGAAGCCAGTTACGAGCGCTGTAAGTTGTTTGAGGCTGATTTAAACTAGCATTACTTTCCCAGCCTATAATCATGCCGTTGCTGTAATTACCGTCTTCACCAAAAGTGACATCGTTTTCCATTTGAATATGAAATTGCGAGGCATTTACTATAGAAGCAGGTACTAGACTCATTAGTAGACACAAACGTAGTGACATAAGATTACCTCAATAGTTTTGCTAAATTTTATTTGTCTAATAGCATTACTATAAAGTGATTTGATTTCACTATCTGTTAGTAAAGTGTAACCTTTCAAATGATTACTTTTTGTCACTTTACCTAGAGGGCATATAGTAGTTAAATAGATAAAATTACCAATTTACTAATTTTATAGAAAATGACTAAGAGGTCATAATGAAAAAATTACTTATACGATCTTTACTGAGTTTAAGTTTTATAATTTCAACATCTACTTTAGCTGATGTTTTAACGCTAAAAGACGGTCAAACCCTTAACGGTACTTTAGTGTCAAGAGATGCTGATAAGCTAGTTTTTGAAATTGCCGGTCAACAGTTAACATTTGATTCAAATAAAGTTAAAAGCATCAGCTTTTCTGATGCACCCCCTCCGACGAAGTCAGCGGAAAGTACCAAGGGTGAATCTCAAAGCGATAAAGAAATTAATGTAGCAAATAAGATTGCACCAATAGGCACTCGGGTTGTGGTGAAAACTAACACTGCGATAAATAGCAGACAACACAAAGCAGGGCATAAGTTCACTGTTCGCCTTGAAGCAGATTTAGTGACTGATGGCGTTGTTATTGCACCACGCGGAACGACAATCTATGGGGTTATTACCCAAGCTAAACAATCAGGCCGCCTTATCGGTAAAACAAGCTTACATCTTACCATGACTGATATAATGCTAGAAAACCAGATGAAGCCAATTCACACAACGGCAATTAAAGCATTAACGGAAGGTACAGGAAAGTCTACGGTGAGTAGAACAGCCCGGCTAGCTGCAATAGGTGGCTTAGCCAATGGCTCTGATGGAGCAAAAAACATGGCTAAAGTTGGGGTGGGTGCTTCTTTATTAACCAGTGGTAATTCAATAAATATCCCGGCAGGTACATTATTAGAGTTTCAACTTGCGCAACCACTTAGCAAGTAATGAGGGAGAAATCAGTATGATGTGTTTCTTTATTCCGCAAGGCGACGATAAAAACAACAATCACACCATTATTTCTAAATAATTTTAAATTATTTGAATTTATCGCTTTACAAATGCAAGGCTACTATTTAATATTCGCCTCGCTTTTACGGGATAACATTCTTTTAAAGCAATTTGGTGAGATGGCTGAGTGGTCGAAAGCACCGGTCTTGAAAACCGGCAAGGGTTTGTAGCCCTTCTAGAGTTCAAATCTCTATCTCACCGCCACATTACGAAAAGCCGCTAATCGAAAGATTAGCGGCTTTTTTGCTACGGAAATATATATAACCTAAAACTTGGTGCTTTTAGCGTAATAGTTTATGGTTTAAGGATGCAAATGAGCAAGATGGCTATGAAGGTAAGCGCTAGTAAAGCGCGTAAAAACAACATTAAACGCGTTGTTATCGCTATGGCATTTACAACATCAGCTTATTTGCCTCTTCATGCTCTTGCGCAAAGCTCAACTGACGCTGAAGCGCCATTGTCTTCAGAGCAGCAACTAGTCACTAACGATATCAAGCTCACACCTGCTATTACGGCTGACAATATTGATGACATCTCAAGAGAATTAGCCACTAATACCACTTGGGAACACTTAACACCTTCAGCTGATTTCTATCAATCACCTTACCAAATTTCACTATTTTCACCTCAAAACGGTGAGGATGGCGCTAGGCTTTGGTCACAAACCAGCTCTATATTTGCTTATGGTTTCGGTGTTATTGGTTTAATAGCATTATTGCCAGAAGATATTTCTAACTGGGATAAAGAAGAAGGCATCTTTAATAAGTGGTCTGATAATGTCAAAAATGGTCCTGTATGGGACCGTGACACCGGCATGTTAAACCTTGTTGGTCACCCTTATTTTGGTGGTGTTTATTACCAAGTAGCACGAAAATCTGGTTACCGTCAGTGGGATGCATTTATGTATGCCACGATTATGTCAACCTTCTATTGGGAGTATGGCATCGAGGCATTCGCTGAAGTGCCTTCAATACAAGACCTTGTTATAACGCCTGTTTTAGGTTGGGCTTATGGTGAATGGGCTTATACCACTGAAATGGATATTAGAAAGGATGGCGGCACCGTTTGGGGCTCAAGTATGCTTGGTAGTACGGCATTGTTTTTTCTTGATCCGGTAGATAATTTAAGTGTTGGTGTAAATAATCTCTTTGGTAAAGAAATTATTAGAGCCGGTACTGGTTATGTCAGTTTTAATGAAGTTCCTTTTGGTGATGCCGGTCAAACTGATAGCCAAGTAAACTTTAATATATCGTTACAAATCGGTGACGGTGGAAATTATGACTCTACTGCTAGAAAAAGACCTACCAGTGTTAAAGATCCTATTGATACCGGTATCATTGGTGTCAGTTATGGTGTTGGTCACGCTGAACTTGATGAGCTATGGCAAGCAGAAGGCGGTACGACCACTGAATACAGTTTAGGCTTATATTTTACCCGTGAATTTTCCAGTCGTGTAACTTACTCTAAAGCTAAGTTTAATGACGTTATTACTTTAGCAGAGAAAAACTACGAAAATTATAGCTTAGATAGTCAATATTACTTTAATACCGAGCAAGATTTCAGGCCATATCTAACAGCAGGCTTTGGTGAAACTTTATGGTTAAGAGAAATTGAAACTAAAAGATTTCAAGTCAATGCTGGTGTAGGCGCACATTACAAACTGAACAATAACTTTGCCCTGCAACTAGATTGGCGCTTTTACCATAGCACTAATGCAAATACCTCAGATCATAACACCAGTTTACGCCTTGTCTATTTATTAGGGAATGGTGAAAGGTAGTAGCAAAGCCGAAACTTTGAATAAATTGTAATCAAATATGAATAGTTAATAAGTCTACTAGCGACTTCGTACATTTTGTAATAGGCTAAGATCAGTCCTGATAAATTGGAGTGATCATGATAAAAACTCTCTTTAGCTTATTGTTAACTATATTTTTATTTGCTTGCCAAAGTGACCCTGTTCAACTCTCTCCCCAAACTTCCGTCAATACTAATCTCTATTTAGATGAAAAATTCGATTCTGATAATGCCATCAGGATTGAAACTGAAGCAGAAATATTTGCCCTTGATGATGACATGCGCAACATGGTGCATGAAAAGTTACTAAACCAGCTTACCGCGCAACAAAAAGCAAGAGTCTTACTAGAACACCTGTTTGACGAAGAAAACATCGCATTAAGCTACGATGGTAATGCTAATATTACCGCTAGGCAGGCCTATCATAGTAAGTCAGCAAATTGTATGTCCTTAACCATTCTAGCTTACGCTCTTGCAGAAGAAGCGGGTATGAACATTAGTTTTCAAGAAGTTGATGTACCAGAATACTGGGTAAGTAATGGACGATACAGTTTATTAACCGGCCATGTAAACTTGTTAGTGAAAGAAAGTAAAGCTGTTAATCGACGGATAATTTGGGGTGAAAAAGCCACTCAAATAGATTTTGATCCGTATGTTTCAAAGAAAGATTTTCCAGCAAAAGTTATTAAGAAACACACTTTGCTCGCGATGTTTTATAATAATAAAGGCGCAGAAGCCTTAGTAAACAATAATTTTTATAAAGCATATCAGTATATTAAGGTTGCAACGGAAACAGATCCGTTATTTGCCGCGGCGTGGGGAAACCTCGGGGTTTTGTACAAATTAACCGGCGACTACCAAATGGCTGAATCGGTTTATCGTAAAGCCATTAGCCTTGATGAGGACAATCTTAACGCACTGGGTAATCTAGCATTGTTATTTAACAAACAGGGGCGGAATAACGAAGCACAACCGATAGAAGATTACCTTTATAAACTTCGTATAAGAAACCCTTACTATCACGCTTTACTCGGCAGTGAGGCTTTTATAAAACGCTCATACCAAGCATCGATTAAACATTACAAAAAAGCCATCCAATTAGATGATGAACAGCATGAGTTCTATTTTGGTTTAGCGAAAGCTTATTACAAACAAAACAACTTCACGCTTGCGAAAAGATCACTGACTAAAGCAGTTGCTTTAACTAAAGCAAAAGATACCCAACGACAGTATGTTGCTAAGTTAAACTTCCTTAAAGACAGAAATATATCAAATCATTGAAAATGACAAAGATAAGTATTGCTTGGTTTTCGATATGTTTCTTTCATGCTGGTACTGTGTTTGCTACGACACATTCAGTTGTTGAAAATGCACTAGAGACAAGCGCTCTTGAGCATTTACAGGTGTTATCCTCAGATGATTTTGCAGGACGGAAGTTTTCTAGTACCGCTAGCGAAAAATCCCAAAGCTATTTACAAAGTACGCTTCAATCTTTAAAGGTTGCCAAATTTAAAGGGGCGTATCGACATACCTTTGAACAGACGGGTTTTTTTAACGACAAAAGCGGCGCAAATATAATTGGTTATATCCCAGGGACAACATACCCCAATCAATTTATAGTGCTTACTGCCCATTATGATCATCTCGGCACTAAACACACTAAAGTTTTTAATGGCGCTGATGATAATGCTTCCGGTACAGCAGCATTGTTACATTACGGAAAACTTATCAATAATCGACCTTTAAAACACAGTGTTATTTTATTATTTACTGACGGAGAAGAAATTAACTTACTGGGTGCCAAAGCATTCATCAATCAACAGGAAAAGCTTCTTGCTCAAATCAAACTAAATATCAATTTAGATATGATTGCAGGTAGCTCAAGCAGTACGAAATTGCGTTTTATCAGTAGGGATTTATCAAAAATACTAACTGATGAGAAACTCTTCGAGTTAGAAGCGTTACAAGCAAACCTTAAAGAAAGCTCTAACACACGTTTAACCGCTGGCTTTAGAAATAGACGAGGGGTTGGTTCAAGTGTAAACAGAACAAATTGGCGCATGGCTAGTGATCATGGCGCCTTTAGTAAAGCCGGAATACCATTTATCTATTTTGGTGTCGGAGCCCACAAAAATTACCATAGTGAACATGACACCTTTGAAAATATTAACCAAGCTTTGTTTATAGCGAGTGTTGATGTGATATACCAACAATTACTTTTTCTTGATAGTGCCATTAGCCCTGCATTGAATACTGTTTTTCCTTGTGAATAATCTTTAGTTCTTTAGTTCATTAGTTCATAAATATATTTTGGCTACCTTTCTCTGACTTAAAACAAATTTGCTTTAGGTTTATCTGCACTTGAACATATTCATGCTGATTACCGCCAAGTAAATTGCTATTATCTTGCTGCGTTAATCACCTAGCTAAGCACTACGCTTAATTTACAACGTAAATTCTTTAAATATTAAGATATAAATAAATGACAAAACAACACCCTTTACCGATGACAGATAACCGCTGTTGGTATTTGACCTTTATTGCCTGGGTATTTGCAACCTGTGGTACGCTAATTAGCCTGTTCTTTAGTGAGATAGTGCAACTGCCTGTTTGTGTACTGTGTTGGTATCAGCGCATTGCACTGTACCCGTTAGTGCTAATACTGCCTTTAGGGCTTTTTCCCTTTGATATTAAAGTTATCCGTTATGTAAGCCCACTCGTTATACTGGGCTGGTTCGCTGCCTTATTTCATGTGTTAGTAGCAGCAGGGCTAGTCCCTGAAAGTGCTCAACCTTGTGTGCAAGGTATACCGTGTTCGGAAACACATTTTAATTTATTTGGTTTTTTAAATATTCCAGTGATGTCTTTGTTAACATTTACTTTTATTGCTGCTTTATTGTATTTTACTAAAAAGATTTTCAGCCAATCAACCACAAAAGCATAAACTGTAATTTCTACTAGGATCCCCAATGAACAATAAATCTATTTTTATCAGCGTCGCAGCATTTATCGCAGTTATTTTTATCGCTGCTGTTGCTATGTATCAAAGCCAACAACCATCAACTGTCGCAAATGAGCTTTTACCGGCTTTAGAGCGAGAGAACGTACCAACAAAAGGTGGAAAAAATGCCAAGGTGACCATAGTTGAGTTTTTCGATCCGGCCTGTGGAACCTGTAGCCAATTTTATCCTTTGGTTAATAATTTAGTTAAAAAGTATCAAGGTAAAGTCAAAGTCGAAATGCGTTATGCACCTTTGCACCAAGGCTCTGAGGATGTTGTTAAAATGCTAGAAGCTGCACATATGCAAGGTCAATTTTGGCCGGCTGCAGAGCTTTTATTTGCTAATCAACAACGCTGGGTTGAGCATCATGTTTCAAATCCTGACAATGCGCTCGCTGGTATTAAAACCTTATCGTTAGATCATGAACGTTTAGCACAAGATTGGCAAAGCGATAAAGTCGCGAAGATAATTGCCCGCGATATACGAGATGGTCAAACGTTAAAAGTTAGAGCTACGCCTCAATTTTTTGTTAATGGTAAACCATTAATTGTTTTTGGTTACCAAGAGCTATTAGACCTTGTTGAGGCTGAAGTGGCTGCCGCCTATTAATCATGCATTGATAACACTGTATCCATAATTAAACTCTGACTAATTTTACTGAGTCAAAACCTCCCTTAAAGGCCTCATTAATTGAGGCTTTTTTATTACGCTTTCAGCGCATTCAAATTTGCAACTTATCAAATAGACTTGAATTTAGCTCAAAGCACACCAAGATCTTAATACATAACTAGACGCTAAATTTTAAAATATTGAGTTAGTGTTATGGTTAAACATCTGAGAATTAGCGTTATTAATTCGTTTGTTGAAAGCATTTAATTGCGAAAGGGGGTTGTTTGAGTATTTTGTTACCACTGTTTATTGGTGTAGCTATTATTGGCTATCTTATGGCAAAGCCTTATTTGAAAGAGTATAAGCGCGATAAAGTAAGACGGCTCCCGTTTAAAAAACAGTGGCGTAAAATCATACAACAGCGTATGCCTTATTTTAGGCAAATGCCTGCAGATTTACAGTTACAATTAAAACAACATATTCAAGTTTTCCTGGCAGAAAAAAAATTCATCGGTTGTAATGGTGTCGTCATTACAGATGAGATAAGAGTAACTGTAGCTGCTCAAGCGTGTTTGCTGTTACTTAATAGAAAAACCGATTATTACCCTAAATTAAAAACAATTTTAGTGTACCCAAGTGCTTTCGTTAAAAAGCAAAACCAAGTCAATGCTGACGGTACGCTAAATGCTCAAGAAGTTGTACTATCAGGTGAGTCTTGGGATTTTGGTAAAATAATTCTCTCTTGGCAAGACAGTCTCCACGGCGCTGAATTACCAAATGATGGTCATAATGTGGTCATTCATGAATTTGCCCATCAATTAGATCAAGAAAATGGTAGAGCAAACGGTGCACCTATTTTAGGTAAAGCCCAAAGCTACCGTACATGGTCTGAAGTTTTTAATAAGCAATTTGAACTGCTTAGGAAACAAGTAGCCATGAATATCCCATCAATTTTTGACTACTATGGTGCTACCGAGCCTGCAGAGTTTTTTGCTGTGGCCAGTGAAGTGTTTTTTGAAAAATCTCAGCAACTATATCAAGAGCATCCTGCACTTTACCAAGAGTTAACGCATTTTTATAAAGTCGACCCAATTCATTGGTAATTCGATTGATCTTAATCACTATTTACCTTGCTTAAGCTGCAACAATTGGTGTTTAAGGTTATAATGAAGCTAGATAATATTTACTGTGTTGATTAAATAGGAATACGCCTCGTATATGGAAATACACCAAATATCTTTTGCTAAAATAGCCATTATCAACAAAGAGCTTGCTGAAGTAACTGTTGATAATGCCGTAGATATTGATTTAGTCATGGTCGAAGAAATTCATGAAGCCTTGCTGTCACTGTTAAATCCTTCCTTCTCGTTACTTATTAATAAGAGTAATGCTTATTCAACACAGCTTGATGCGCTGATAAAATTTGGCGCTTTGCCTGCTATTGATAAAATTGCCATATTTGCGCCGAATAAACTTTCACAAATGAGTGCTGATTTTTCTGCGACAATTCCAAGTTCACAAAGTCTAACTATTCAAATTTTTATCGAGCGAGAATCAGCGCTAGCTTGGTTGCTCTAATTTGAGCCACTACTGATTAAATAACTCGTTTCAGGTGTTAATAGTGTTAGGTTATTTGTAATAGCCAGATTAATAGCGGACATAAGCTAAAATCAGCTATTCATCAATGCCTTCTTCGTATAAAATCCGTTGTGTATTTTTACTTATGTACACATATAAGCGTAGTAAATACACGTCGAATGAATTTTTATGCCAATTGTTTGTTGGTATATCTTCCCTGAACGCACTTTCTAACATGACAAATATAATGACCGAAAAACTAATAGTAACTCACAATGGCAACTTTCATGCTGATGATGTCTTTAGCATCGCTGCGCTAAAAATTATTTTCCCAACGAGTATTGTCAAAAGATCCCGTGATTTAACGCAAATATCGCTAGCCGACATTGTTATTGATGTAGGTGGTGAGTACGACACCAATACCGATCGCTTTGATCATCATCAACGTGGCGGTGCTGGTGCTCGCGACAATGGCATTCCTTACTCATCATTTGGTTTGGTCTGGAAAAAGTATGGTGTGAAAATTTGTCAAGGTAACGAAGACGTCGCTGCAGCGGTTGATGCGGATTTAGTCTCTGTTATTGATGCAATTGATTGTGGTCATGTTGAGGGTGTTGCATCTGGAATCAGCTTAAGTCATACGATTTCCATGTTTAATCCTACATGGCAAGAATCGGGTGACTTTGATACTTGCTTTGATGAAGCGGTCGCTTTTGCATCACGAGTGTTACAACGCTTTATTTCAGTGGCCGATGGCGGTATCAGTGCCAAAGAAATCGTCGCCAATGCCATTAAAAATGCCAAAGACCCAAGAGTGATAGTGCTAGATAAATATACGCCGTGGAAGAGAACAGTGCATGCTTTATCACAAGATGCTTTATACATGGTTTACCCATCACCATCAGGGCAGTGGAGAATCCAAACAGTCCCTGTTGAGCCGGGCTCCTTTGATGATAGAAAACCACTACCAGCAAAATGGGCCGGTTTATCAGATCAAGCACTCAAGGATGTTACTGGTATTGAAGATGCTATGTTTTGTCATAATGGCTTATTTATCGCTGGAGCAGAATCATTTGACAGTACGATGAAAATGGCTGCTATAGCCCTTGAAGCATAATTTGAAGTATATTTTTTAGATCGAGTTTCTAGACTTTTTTTTAGGTTTAATTGTAGGTTCAGTTTTGAGGTATTGCATTAATGTTTAACTTTTTTCGCGCTATCAGCTTTTTAGAAGGGCTATCTTTCTTAGTTATACTCAGTGTCACCTTTGGATTTATCAGCAGGGATTTCGTCTCTGTTCTAGGCATGGCCCATGGCATGCTATTTATGCTTTACTTGGTGCTATCACTTATCGTGTCAAATAAACAGCAATGGTCACTGGTCATTTGGTTAGCATTGATGATTGCTTCTTTAGTGCCTTTTGCTTTTATTCCAGTAGAATTATTTTTAAGTAGAACATCTTCAGCGCAAAAACCTATTCAAAGCTAGCAACAGGATTCATCTTAAATTACCAATGAGGCGATATTTTGTCTAACATTTTCAGTGATATACCTAGAGATGTTCCAACAGAATTATTTGAAGACATCATAAAAACCGAAAAGTTAAGGGTAGAGCGGATTGTTTCAAAAGGACAGGCTTCCCCTGAAAACTTTTGGTATGACCAAGATGAAAATGAATGGGTAATCGTTTTATCTGGTTACGGTGTTATTGAATTCAAAGCGGGTGATACTGTAACCCTTAAACCCGGAGATTATCTTAATATCAAAGCCCATGAACAACATCGAGTCCAAGCAACAGCGGCTGACGAAACCACTGTTTGGTTAGCCATTTTCTATTAATATCCCCGATCACATTAATTAATAGAGCTACTTTTAAATAATTAATCCTTTAAATTCAAATGTCCCATACACTATATCGAAACTTCTTTGCTACCTGCTTTGGCAAAGCTAAAAGCATCACCATCACGAATAACGCCATTATTCTAATAGACTCAAACCTTAATACCAAAGAGATTTTGATAGCGCAATTAGTTGATTTTCCGGTTATTGAACAATCTTTTCTTAGTACGAGCCTGATCATTAAAGCTAAAGTTAATATTGGTCTTAGCGATAGTAATAGTAATCGTAATAATGAAAGTGTAGAAGTCTCAAAAATTTGGGGGATCAATCGAGCAAGTGTCAGTTATTTCAATAACAAGATAAAAGAAAGGCTTTATCATCTAATCGGTCAGAAAATCACACAACAGGCTGATAGTTTTCATCAAAAAGCGATAGCACAATACCTGAGAGATTCATCCATTGCTCCGTTACAGCAATCAGTTTCGCCTTTAATTGCCAGCTACCGCGCTGAAAAGCTGCGATGGCAACAAATACTTTCGCCCCAACAACTTTCAAAAATTGACATTATTGCAAGAATGCCCGCAATTACCGAGGTTAAGCATTATCGTCACTACTTTGAAAAGAAGGCACTCACCAATCAAGCGGAATTTTTTGATGGCATTGAATCAAACCCGCTCACTCATGAGCAGCGCTTAGCCGTTATTAGAAACAACGATAAAAATCTAGTACTCGCAGCTGCAGGGACGGGCAAGACCTCTGTCATGGTTGCCAAAGCACTGAGCTTAATTATTTATCAAAAAATCCCTGCTGATAAGGTGTTAATTCTTGCCTATAACAATGCCGCAGCCAAAGAGCTAGAGCAACGAATAACGCTAAGAAAAAAAGCCTTTGGTATAAATTGTCAATCGCCTAAAGTGATGACTTTTCATGCGCTTGGCTTACAAATTTTAACGAAGGTAGGAGTAAATACTAGGCTATCAAGTTTTGCTAATGATTCGCATCAACTATCTCAGTGGTTGACTCATTGGTTACTTGACTATATCAGGCACAATAGTAGCAATTTACATGCTTTCTTAACGTTTGCTTTGCCACCAGATGATAGTAATTATGCTGATAAACATCTTGATGCAAAAAACAAAATAGCAAGCTTCATCAGTGATCGCGATATTGATACATCGATGGGATCAGTGGATAAAATTATCAATGAACTTGTAAGCTCTGGTCTGTTTACCAGTAATGTTCAAAGGTTAATGAAGTGCTTGCAAGTGATTACTGGTGAGCAATTAACGGGCGACCAAATTCATGTCAGATACGATAACGTCAATGTTAATAACGGCGCGCAATATACCAGGTTATTAACGGATATTTATCAAGGTTATCAATCACAACTTGCTAGCCAAGGTGCCATAGATTTTGACGATATGATCTTCAATGCTCTTGAGCAGATAAACAATGGTCGTTTTACCCCCATTTGGACAGATATTCTCGTTGATGAATTTCAAGATATCTCAACAGCGCGAATGAAATTACTTAACACAATTATTGAGCAAGGTCCTCAGCCAAGACTTACTGCTGTGGGTGATGACTGGCAATCTATTTATCGTTTTTCAGGGGGGAAATTAGCGTTAATTACCCAGTTTGAACAGTATTTCGGTAGCCACTGTTTAACAACATTGCAAAAAACTTTTCGTTATAACAATAGTATTGCCCAAACAGCGGGGCAATTTGTTATGCAAAATCCTGAGCAATATCGAAAAAGTATTGAAGCACACCATCAAGTAACTAAGTCACAAGTTTTCTTATTACATAGCGGTAAAAGTGCGACCATAGCGGGTATAAATCAAGTTATTCGTGACATAAGAGCAAAGGATAAGATTGGCTCTATTGCGATATTAGCCCGTTATCGACATTTACTTAACGATGCTAAACAGCAAGTAGACACACCGGAAAAGCTACATTTTTGGACCTTTCACAGTGCCAAAGGGTTAGAATCAGAATATTGTATTATTGTTGGTTTATATTCAGGAAAGTCAGGTTTTCCAAGTGATAACAAAACAGATTTGCTAATAGAAGCTTTACTTCCACAACTCGATGGCTATAAGTATTCGGAAGAGCGAAGATTGTTGTATGTGGCAATAACTCGTGCAAAAAAACAAGCTTATTTGATTGGTGATGCGCATCAGCCATCGGAGTTTATTGAGGAGTTAGTTTTACCACAGTACCAAGTAAATATCTTATCTGCTGAATTTGATAGCTTGAAACAAAGGAAAGTAAAGTAACCGATGAAAAAAATAAAGGCTCAATACGGCGAATTTTGGGGCTGTAGTGGTTTTGCTAGCAAAAGTGATCCTTGTCGCCATACTGAAACAATCAAAGCTTAAATATTCAGTTACTAAAGCTCAGTTATTTAAGCTCCGTTATTAATAAGAAAAACAGCAATAAACCTGAATAGGAGAGTTCGTGATTTCTAAAAAAGTAAGAGAACTATTTGTTTCATTAATGGAAGGTACTGATGATTCAGCGATTTTATATGATGTTGAAACAGAGCAATACAGCGGATACTTTAACTTAAATGTGGTAAATAAATATATAGATTTAGGTGCATTGGAATTAGTTGAAGCAGTAGGTGAATCTGTCACTATTTTAATTAATAATCGCGATGATTTTTTAAGTTCTTTTGCCGCCGGTGTAAGAGAAGCACAACATGGTGCTGACCAATCTTATGCGGATTATAACGCTAACCCTTTTGCTTTTTCAGTTGGCTATGAACATTATCATCAAATGGCTAAGAAAAAACGCCAACTACAAGACTATATTTGCCATGGCTTTGAAAATACATTTACCGGCTTAATTCACTCACAGTAAAATGAATGCGTTTTATATAGTCCTTTTAGCAATGTCTTGATATGCATTTATAGTATTTTGAATCGCTACTGTTTGCTCATTTATGGGATTATTACCACTTGATAACGCTGAACTTTGTTTGGCGCTAAGTACAATGCCTTTTTGAATTCGTTGGTAATGTTGCAAGGTTTTTTTAAGATATTTGGTTGCAATATCAGCCTGTTGAGATGGCTGTTTTTTAATGAGTGGCAACCAAAACTTATCACCGACCTTAGTTATTTTATTGTTATTATCTTGCTCAGATGAAACTAACATAAGCTCATAAAAACGTTGGTTTTCTGCTACTAAACACTCATCAATTAAACTGAACTTCAGTTCAATTAATTTACTGCGTAATGCGTATTGGTGATGTACAGGACACAGTAAAAAGTCGATAGCTAAATCACTATGCTGCTGGTTTATCGCTTCAATAAACTTGATCATTAAATCTCCACCAACTCCTGCAATAATAACCAAGTGCTTTCCTTGATATTGCTTTAATGGCAGTTGTGCAACATCAAGGCAATGGGTTTGCCAATCGAGAGTATTGTTCTTAGCAAGTGATGTTGCAGGGTAAAATCGTTTGAGCTTATTGTCTATTTCCAGCATTAATTCTGGCACAATATCAACAAAGTGAACCTTAGTGTTAGTAATCGTTTCTGTTAGCTTTGTTGTTGTATTGGTTGAATTACTTATCTGTGTATCATTTCGCTTTTGCGGTGATAATAATGAAAAACCGAGTAAACCATGATCACAACAACAGTCCCAAATATGTTGGTAATGTTGAGGTTTAACCATGTTATTTATTTGTTGCAATCGTTTACTGAGTTTCAAAATTATTGCTATTGATTAGGTGAAAACGGCGATATTGTATAGCTAACTTACGTAGTCAACAAGCAAAACAAGTGTGTTGAAGAGCAAGAGCACAATTAGGGGCTGTTGATCTTTCGCGGTTAAATTTTGTTCGGCTATTTATAACGAAAGTAAAGTACTTTAATTGCGGTGAGTAGTCCTTAGCCTAGTCATTCTAAGCAAATACTGCTCAACAAAAAGTAAAGCACTTTTAGC
>CAJXPG010000082.1 GCA_913057925.1 uncultured Colwellia sp.
TAGATCGTCGGCAGCGTCAGATGTGTATAAGAGACAGAGATATACCTGATAATGATACGACGGGTATCACCTCAACCATTAATATCGCTGATGATATAACAGTATTTGCTTCAGATATTTATGTAAATATTACCCATACTTGGATTGGCGACTTAACGGTAGTATTGACGTCACCAAACGGTACCTCAGCAATCCTTCATAATGCTTCTGGTGGCAGCGACGATAATATAAACCGTAGCTTTAGTTCATCCGCATTTAACGGAGAAGTTGCAACAGGTGACTGGGTGTTAAGTGTTACTGACAATGTCGGCGGCGATAGCGGCTCGTTAAATAATTGGGCACTTACCCTGACAGGCCTTGGTGAAGTATTACCTACAGCACCAGAAGTAAGCTTTTCATATGAAGCTGAGCAACTAACGACTAGTTTCACTGATAACAGTACCGATAGAAATGATGACATTGCTAGCTGGCAATGGAATTTTGGTGACGGGGCAAGTTCTACTGAGCAAAATCCTGTTCATACTTTTGCTGAAACAGGAAGCTATGAAGTTACGCTAGTCGTCACTGACGCCGGAGGGTTAAGCAGTAGCAATACAATGATGGTAAATGTTTCATCAACATCAATTGAAGCCACTGTTAAACGTGCTTATAAGTCCCGTTTAGGTCGTCTACGCGTTGATATCGCCTGGGATGGAACAACGAGTGACATGATTGATATCTTCCGTAACGGTATCAAGATTGATACCGTTGAAAATAAAGGTATCTATCGTGATCGTGAAAGTAGAACTACAGATAATCAATTCATTTACCAAGTCTGTGATAGCACTTCAGCTTGCTCAAATGAAGTGACTGTAAACTTCTAAAACAGACGAGAATAAATCAGGGCTATGATAGAGGCTGTTGGCTTTTCGAGATTACTTTAAAGCCACAGCCTCTAATCTCATTACCTAAATAAGCATTCAAATGCTTATACAATGATTTATTTCAGTCACTAATTAAAAAATCCCTAACAGTTAAAACCGTTAGGGATTTTTATTTAATATCGGATTTTAGCATCTGTAACAGACAATTAATAATTAAGGACTGTTACCATCTATAGACAAGCGCAAGTATTACTGAGTAATACTAAACATCGTCTTCAATGTTATCTTTTCCTTTCGTACGCTCAATACTTGCTAACTTATGATGAATAGCAGATTTAATCATCATATATGCACTAATTGGCGCAGTAAGTAATAAGAATAGTGAAATTAAGATTTCCTTTGCGCTCAGACCTGCTTGTGTGGTACTGAAAAAGACCATAGCCGCCGTTAATAAGGATGCCATCCCAAGTGTTGTAGCTTTAGTTGGTCCATGTAAGCGCATAAAGAAGTCAGGCATTTTTACCAAGCCAATCGATCCTACCAAAATAAAACAGCCACCAATTAATAATAATATTGAAATAATCCACTCAATCATCAGATACCACCCTATTCAATTATATCGCCGCGCAATAAATACTTGCAGACTGCAACTGTACTGACAAAGCCAAGCATAGCGATTAATAACGCTGCCTCAAAATACAGGGCAGTTCCTAAACTCATACCGTATAAGATAATTAATGCAATGCTATTAATGTACATAGTATCCAATGCAAGTATTCTATCGGGTATGGAAGGACCGACTAATAAGCGCCATATATTTAATAATAAAGATACGCCTATCATGGCAAACACAATTAATATAACTGTCTCTAACATTGGAATATCTCCTTAAGCGGTGCTTCATACCGTTGTTTAATTGTCTTAATTAATGCTTCCTCATCGGTGAGATTTAAAACATGAATTAGCAAAAAACGTTGCTCTGGGATTTCTCCCTCTTCCAAACTTTCCTGCCATGGGTAAACTTCCGCACTAACAGTACCAGGAGTTAAAGATACCGTACTAGCTAGGATGGTAATGGGCATGTTGTGGGTTAAGTCTAAAGGTACTTTGACAAAACCTGGGGTTAATTTTTTATTCGGACCTAGGATTAAAATAGCCACCTGAATGTTCGCGGTAATAATGTCATATAACACCAACATTAAATGACGAAAAGCCAAACCCGGTTTTAGGATAAGTGGTTGCTTAACCTTAAAAGGGTTGGTCGCTAAAGGAATGACGATCGCGAGCACTGCAGCGAGTAAAATATGGCCAGTTGAAACACTGTTATTTAATAACAGCCATACAATAAACAGTAATAGGCTCATATAAGGCGTAGGTAGCCATTTAAATTTAGCTTCTAAACGCATTACAACCCTCCTGAAAGAATAACGTTAATTTGATTATTAAAGTCATGTAATTGACTCGCTGCACCAATAGCATATTCACTCATCGGCCCGGCAAATATACTGATAATTGGTGCACTTGCAATTAAGATAATCAGTGCAGCAAGTTGCGCTGGATGGACTGTATTTTCTTGTGCTCTTACAGCAACCTTGTCTTGCTGGTGCCAAAAGATAGTACTACCCGCTTTAGCAACACTTACTAATACCGCAAAGCTAGCAATGAGATATACTGGCCAGAAAACCAAAGCGTAGCCTGAATTTAACGTGGCTTTAAGCAACCAAACTTTACCAATAAAACCAGACAATGGTGGCATACCGATAACGGCGATCCCTGCAATAAGAAAACAACAACCTAACAGTCGCACTTGAGTTATTGGCGGCCCAGAACGAATTTGATCGACAACGTCACCGCGTTGACGGCCTATTAAATCTGCCAAGATGAAAAGCGCTGCGGTAACAAGTGTCGAGTGCACCAGGTAAAAGATTGCTGCGGCGCTTGATTGCACCGTTTGAACAGCTACCAAAGCAACCAAGGTACCTACCGAAATGATAACTAGGTTAGCCACTAACTTTCTTAAGTCTTTACTGGCTAACACACCTATAGCTCCGACAATAATGGTTGCAATAGCTAACCACCATAGCCAATTCTGCGCCATATGGCTTAATTCACCTGCTTGCTCACCAAAGATTAAGGTATAGATACGCATCATCGAATAGACGCCAACTTTGGTCATAATGGCAAAAAGTGCCGCTACCACTGGCATTGCACTTGCGTAAGTATTTGGTAACCAAAGGTGCAGTGGCAACAAAGCACCTTTTAATGCAAATACTACCAGCAGCAACAAACCGCCAATTTTGGCTAGGTAAATATCATCACCTTGTAATAGTGGTACTTTCTGCGCCATGTCAGCCATGTTTAAAGTACCTAAAACACCATATAAAATACCAAGGGCGATTAGGAATATAGCAGAGCCAACAAGGTTCATAATGACGTATTGTAACGCAGCACGGGTAGTATTTTTATCAGAGCCATGCATCAATAAAGAATATGAAGCTATTAATAGCACTTCAAAAAACACGAATAAGTTAAAGGCATCGCCCGTTAGGAATGCACCATTTACCCCTAAAATTAAGAAGTGTATAAGTGGATGAAAGAAACTACCTTTTTCATCATCACCTGCACACGCGTAAAGCGCACAAACAATACCTAATAGCGTGGTTAGACTAACCAGTAAGGTCGATAACTGATCTGCAACCAGCACAATACCAAAAGGCGCAGCCCACTCACCAATGGCATAAATTTGAATTCCTTCGGCTTGAACCTTCATCAATAAGACTAATGAAGCAAAGAAAGTGATAACACTAAAGGTTACCGAGCCAACACGTCGTAACGCTAGGTTCTTACCAAAAGGAGGCAGTAATAAAAGAACACCGGCAAGCATTGGTAATAGTATGGGTAAAAATGTTAGATGCTGGCTCATGCTTTCGCCTTTTTATTTTTTTTGATCTTTTTATCACTCTTTTTATGGCTCTTTTTATCTAGAATTTGTCCATCGACATTGTCAGTACCTAAATCTGCACGGCCTCTAATGGCTAAAATAACCACAAAAGCTGTCATGGCAAAGCCGATTACAATAGCCGTTAGCACTAACGCTTGTGGTAAGGGATCAGCGTATTCTGAGCTGTAACCAAGTACAGCCGCTTTATTCAGACTTAGGCGACCAGAAGAGAATAAGAACAAGTTCACCGCGTAAGAGAACATCGTTAAGCCCAAAACAACAGGGAAAGTTCTTGAGCGCAAAATTAAAAAGACCCCACAAGAGACAAGAAGTCCGACGCAAGATGCGTAAAGTAATTCCATTAAACATTCACCTTATCTTTAGAATCATTCGTGGTTAATTGACCTAGGCTTGCCAAAATCATCAATGTTGACCCGACAACGGTAATATATACCCCTAAATCAAACACTAAGGCACTTGCGAGTTCTATTTTACCAATAAATGGAATATCGAAATATTCAAACCATGTGGTCATAAAGGCTCTATCAAAGAACCAGCTACCAACACCTGTAGATAAGGCTATAAGGATCCCAGAAGCGACAATCTTGCGATAATTAATCGTTAAGCGTTCTGCAATCCAAATTGAACCATGAGCAATATATTGCAAAATAAAAGCAACAGCGGTAATCAAACCAGCAATAAAACCACCACCAGGAAGATTATGTCCACGTAAGAAAATATAGAATGAAACGAGCAAGGCTAATGGCAATAAAGATTGCGAAATGCTAGCTAACAAAACGGGATATCGCTCTTTTGCCCAAGGTCGCCCTTCACTATCTTTTGTCGGGATAAGCAGTGGCAAGTTGATTAATACTTTATAAATACCTAAAGCCGCAATACCTAATACACATATTTCACCTAACGTATCAAAGCCTCTAAAATCAACTAATATAACGTTGACTACATTGGTGCCACCGCCACCAGTTTTTGCATTGGCTAGGAAAAAGTCAGAAATAGAATCAAACGGTCGGGTAAGCAATGCATAGCAAATACTACCAACAACAACCCCAAGTCCGGTCGATATCCCTAAATCACGTAACACGCGTGCAGAGCTAGACTCTCTTGGCGAGTGCTGCGGTAAGAAAAATAATGCTAGCATTAGTAGTACAATGGTCACTACTTCAACGGTTAGCTGCGTTAACGCCAGATCAGGTGCTGAAAAGCGAGTAAATGCTACTGATACCATTAAGCCCACGACTGATATCATTAATAATGATACCACGCGAATGCGATACCAAATCACAGTACTGACTGCGCCAATCATTAATAATCCAGCGCCGACTGCATTATGAACATCAATCGGTGTCGCCTGCTTTTGCCCTATTAATTGACTCATTTCAAATAGCGGCCAACCAGCAAAAATTAACACCATTAAAAACATTAGCATCAAGTACCGCTGCAGCGAGCCGTTTTCGATAGAAATGACTTTTTGCTGGCACCACTTAACCATAGAGTAAATAGTTTCATCAAAAATCTTTTTGGCATTTAATGATGGCAATGAAGCTTGAAATTGGAACAGGTACCTACGTTGTGTGTAGATAATTAAGCCCGCAGTTACCGCAATACCACTCATCAGTAGCGGCAAGTTAAACCCATGCCATAAAGCGACTTGATATTCAGGAACGAAACCACCAAGCACGGCAAATGACGCAGCGTCTAAAATATCATGAACCACGATATTCGGGAAAATACCCACAAGTAAACAAAGCGCAACCAATATTTCAATCGGTATTCTCATATACCGTGGCGGTTCGCTAGGCTGTCTAGGCAAATCGATCGGGTCGCCATTGAAAAACACATCGTGAATAAACCGCGCGGAATAAGCTACGGCAAAAGCACCTGCGACCGTTGCAAGCACCGGAATTAACCATGACATAGAGCCTAACAGTTGTTGATGCAGTGTTTCAGCAAAGAACATTTCTTTTGATAAGAAACCATTTAACAGCGGCACACCCGCCATTGCTGCAGCAGCGACCATAGCCAAAGTCGCGGTATAAGGCATATAGCGCCACATACCATTTATCTTTCGCATATCTCGCGTACCGGTTTCATGATCAATGATACCGGTTGCCATAAATAACGAGGCCTTAAATGTTGCATGGTTAATGATATGGAAAATTGCCGCAACGGTTGCCAGTTTGGTATCAATACCAAACAGTAAAGTAATCAGACCTAAATGGCTGATGGTAGAATAAGCTAACAAGCCTTTTAAATCATGTTTAAAAAGCGCTACATAAGCACCAAATAACAAGGTAGTAAGACCCGTTAAGCTCACCAAAATAAACCAAGTATCAGTACCCGCTAGTGCAGGGTAAAAACGCGCAAGCAAAAATATCCCTGCTTTAACCATCGTAGCTGAATGAAGATAAGCACTTACTGGCGTTGGGGCAGCCATTGCATGCGGTAACCAAAAGTGAAATGGGAATTGTGCAGACTTGGTAAAGGCGCCAAGTAAGATCAAAATTAAAGTAACTTCATACCAAGCATGTGCTTGAATGACTTCCTTACTTTCTAAAATCACACCTAAATCATAGCTGCCGACAATATTACCCAATAACAATAAACCCGCAAGTAATGCTAAGCCACCGCCACCGGTAACCGCTAACGCCATAATTGCGCCATTACGTGCTTCTGCTTTTTGCCACCAATAACTAATGAGCAAGAAGGAGCTGATACTGGTTAATTCCCAGAAGAACCACAGCTGTATAATGTTATTAGACATGACAATACCAAGCATTGCTGTCATAAATAACATTAAATAAGCAAACAGCTTAGGCATAGAGTCTTTAGTACTTAGATAATAACGGGCATAAAAAATAACGAGTATGCCAATGCCTAAGATCATAAAAACAAACAGCAGTGCTAAACCATCCAGCCTAAAGGCAATATCAATCCCTAGTAAAGGTATCCAGGAAAATGTTTCTTGCAGGACTTCACCAGAAAAGATTGTTGGCGCTAAACTAATCGCCATGATTAGTGCAATTATTGGTGTTAACAGGGTCAACCGAGTAGACTGATTCCGTGTCAATTTACCTGTCATTGAAGAAATAATACTACCAAGTAAGGATAACAAGGGTATCCAAAGCAAAGTCATAGAGTAAACCTTTTTTATTTTTATCTAGCTAGAAATAACCATCTCGAGAGGCATGGTCATAATATGTCACAATACAGGGTACTAGCAAGTATTATCAATGTGAACATTTGTAACAACTTTATCACGACATAAGGTGATTTATTAAAGTAAAGGCTAAAAATAATTCGGATATTTAGCCTTTTCACGTCAAAAATTCAAAAAAGCTATTAAACATACTAGTCTGATCACCTCAATTAAGTGTAGTATTTACCGTAAAGAAGATGAAATAATTTTATAGGAAAAAAATGAAGAAGCTAGACAGCATCGATTTGCAAGTACTTACTATTTTATACGATGATGCAGACATTACTAACAAAGAGCTTGCCGCGAAGATTGGTATTGCGCCTTCAACGTGTTTAGAGCGAGTAAAACGTTTAAAACAAAGTGGCGTGATTAAAGGGGCCTTCATTGATGTTAACCTAAAAACTATCGGCGGCAACATCGAAGCGATAGCAGCAATTCGTTTACAACCCTATTCTGAAGAAATCGTTAATAAGCTTAGAGATGACTTACTTAACTACCCTGAAATATTAAACTTGTACCATATGGGTGGTAGCTACGATTATTATATCCACATGTCAGTAAAAGATAGTGAGCATTTACGTCAATTTGTTTTTAAAAATATTACCTCACGTGATGAAGTTACTACAGTTGAAACCTCGTTAGTTTTTGATCATAGCCGCAGCGGTGTTTTGCCAAAGTTTGATGAGTAAATTGCATCAATAATAGTTCTAGAGGCTGTGCCTCTAGAACTAACTCAGACTAAAATCGAGCAGAAATAGTTAACGAGCTTGATACTGCACTTGGGTCAAGGCTAATACCTTGACTGGCAGCAAAATCTTTATAGTCCCCAGCATCACGTATGCCTAAGACTAAATCTATTGCAACTACTTCCCAACTGTAACCAATGCCGCCATTAAGTTGTAGACCAGAAAAGCCTTTACTAAAGCCAGTCATTTTCCAGCTCTCATTAAATAGACCGCCACCAATATAAGCTTTAAAACCTTCAGTCGCTAAGCCTGTACCAAAGTAGCCAACAAAATCAAAACCGGTATCTTCCAGTGATGAAAAGTCATCATGTTCAAGGCTATAGTATTGCCCTTTTACCGCAAAATTGTCGTTGAATGAATACATTGCTGAAACACCAAAACCCGCTAATTCATCATCATCATAATAACTGTTGTCATTAGCGACAACGAGTGCATAAGTCCCAACACCTACAGTGAAATGTTTAATAGACTCTGGCACTTCTTGTGCTTGTTCTTGTGCTTGTACGTTAATTGAAGATGCCAATAAAAGGCTGGTTATCAGTGAAGGTATGACTTTAGTCATTTAAATTCCTTTTTAAAAGTAGGTGGGGTTTTGAATCGGCTGTCACTGTATAGGCTATTGAATCAAAATGAAAGATAAACATTTAATAATCAATAACTTTTAGGCATAAAAAAAGCACGGTCATTTATCATGACTGTGCTTTTTTTTATATATGTTTTACGTATATTAGCTTTTCAAATCATCAAAAAACTTTTTAACGCCATCAAAGAAACCAGTCTCTTTCGGGCTATGCTTTTTGCTGCTTGATGCCATTTTCTCTTCTAATTGACGTAAAAGATCTGCTTGATCGCCAGATAAGTTAACTGGTGTTTCAATCACAACTTTACACATTAAGTCACCGGTAGAAGAACTCCGTACCGATTTAACACCTTTACCACGTAAACGGAACATCTTACCTGTTTGCGTTTCTTTCGGTACTTTAAGCTTAACTTTTCCGCCTAAAGTAGGTACTTCAATTTCACCACCAAGGGCTGCAGTCACAAAGCTAATTGGTACTTCGCAGTATAAGTGATTTTCATCACGAACAAAGATATCGTGGTCACGTACACGTACTTCTACGTATAAATCACCCGCTGGTGCGCCGCTCTCGCCTGCTTCACCTTCACCTGATAAACGAATTCTATCGCCAGTATCAACACCTGCTGGAATTTTAACGGATAACGTTTTAGTTTTCTCAACACGGCCTTGACCACGACAAGAAGTACACTTATCAGTGATAACTTTACCTTTACCACTACACGTAGGACAGGTTTGCTGAACAGCAAATAAACCTTGGCGCATTTGAACTTGGCCATGTCCATGACACGTTGAACATGTTTTAGCTGATGTACCCGGTTTAGCACCAGAGCCATCACATGGTTCACAAGCGACATACGTCGGTACTTTAATTTCTAAGCTTTTACCTTTAACGGCATCTTCAAGCGTCAAATCTACGTTATAACGTAAGTCACTACCACGTTGTTGACGCTGACGACCACGACCACCGCCGCCACCAAAGATATCACCGAAAATATCGCCGAAGTCTTGACCGAAGCCACCACCGCCGCCGAAACCACCGCCACCGCCATGACCACCTTGTTCAAAAGCAGCGTGACCGTATTGGTCGTAAGCAGCACGTTTTTGGTCATCTTTTAAAATCTCATAAGCTTCTTTGATTTCTTTAAAAGTTTCTTCTTTAGCTTTATCACCTGCAGTACGATCTGGGTGATACTTCATCGCTAACTTTTTATAAGCTTTTTTAATTTCTTTATCTTCAGCGCTGTTTGCAACACCAAGAGTTTCGTAATAATCACGTTTTGACATAAATCTATTTCTTTACTTCAGGTTGATAATACTAATTTTCGTCATTCTTTAGCGTATAAACCACGTAAAAGAATCAAGAAAATCAGCACCAATTTTAAAATTAATTACTGATTTCTTATACACAAAAAGCGTCGAGTAATATCGACGCTTTAGCTTTTCTATAAGTAAGGACAACTAACAAAATAAGTAGGTTAGTTGTCGCTGATTCACTTTAGAGCAAGGCGGAAGCACGGAGCGTAGTTTACTACGTGAGTACTTCCAACGCTGCTATAAAGTTAGTCAGTAGACAAATAATTACTTATCGTCTTTAACTTCTTCAAACTCTGCGTCAACTACATCATCAGCTGGAGCACCAGCATCAGTTGCTTGTTCAGCACCTTCTGGCGCGCCTTGAGCTTGTTGCTTAGCTTGAGCAATTTCCATTAACTTAGCTGATGCTTCCATAAGCGCTTGAGTTTTCGCATCAATCGCTTCTTTGTCATCGCCTTTAACAGCTTCTTCTAGCTCTTTAATAGCCGCTTCAATTTTCTCTTTCTCTTCTTCTGGTAATTCTTCACCAGCTTCTTCAACTTGAGTGCGTGTAGCGTGAACCATGCCGTCAGCTTGGTTACGTGCTTGAACTAATTCTTCAAACTTAGCATCTGAATCAGCATTAGCTTCAGCATCACGTACCATTTGCTCTACTTCTTCATCAGATAAACCTGAAGAGGCTTTAATAGTGATCTTCTGCTCTTTACCTGTGTTCTTATCTTTTGCTGTAACGTGCAAGATACCATCAGCATCAATATCGAAAGTTACTTCGATTTGCGGTGTACCACGTGGTGCTGGCTCAATACCTTCTAGGTTAAATTGACCTAAAGATTTGTTTGCAGAAGCTTGCTTACGCTCACCTTGACAAACATGAACCGTTACCGCAGCTTGGTTATCATCAGCTGTTGAGAAAGTTTGTGACTGTTTAGTTGGGATAGTTGTGTTTTTGTCGATAACTTTAGTCATCACACCACCCATAGTCTCAATACCTAATGATAATGGCGTAACATCAAGAAGAAGTACGTCAGTTACATCACCAGAAAGAACACCTGCTTGTACCGCAGCACCAGAAGCTACTGCTTCATCAGGGTTAACATCTTTACGTGGCTCTTTACCGAAGAAATCAGTAACTGCAGCTTGAACTAGTGGCATACGCGTTTGACCACCAACTAAAATAACATCATCGATGTCACTTACTGATAAGTCTGCATCTTTAAGCGCAACTTTAAGTGGCTCCAATGTTGCTTTAACCATATCTTCAACAAGCGACTCTAACTTAGCACGAGTTACTTTGATGTTCATGTGCTTAGGACCTGAAGCATCAGCTGTTACGTATGGTAAGTTAACATCAGTTTGCTGTGCTGAAGAAAGTTCACATTTTGCTTTTTCTGCGGCTTCTTTAACACGTTGCATTGCAAGTGGATCATTTTTAAGATCAAGACCTTGGTCTTTCTTAAATTCATCTACTAGGTAGTTGATCAAACGGTTATCGAAATCTTCACCACCTAAGTGGGTATCACCGTTTGTCGCTAATACTTCAAACGTGTGCTCGCCATCCATTTCATCAATTTCGATGATAGAGATATCAAACGTACCGCCACCTAAATCGTAAACAGCAACAACTTTATCGCCTTTCGACTTGTCCATACCGTAAGCAAGTGCAGCAGCCGTTGGTTCGTTGATGATACGTTTAACTTCTAAACCAGCAATACGGCCAGCATCTTTAGTTGCTTGGCGTTGTGCATCGTTAAAGTAAGCTGGAACAGTAATTACTGCTTCAGTTACTGTTTCACCTAAGAAATCTTCAGCAGTTTTCTTCATTTTTGTTAAAACTTCTGCAGAAACTTGTGGTGGTGCGATTTTTTCGCCTTTTACTTCAACCCAAGCATCACCATTGTCAGCTTTAACAATACCAAATGGCATGATGTCGATATCACGTTGCGTTTCTTTATCTTCGAAACGACGACCGATTAAACGCTTGATAGCAAATAAAGTGTTTTCTGGGTTAGTCACTGATTGACGCTTAGCAGGTTGACCTACTAATGTTTCGCCTTCAGCGGTATAACCGATGATAGAAGGAGTTGTGCGATCGCCTTCTGCGTTTTCAATAACACGTACACTGTCGCCGTCTAATACAGCAACACATGAGTTAGTTGTTCCTAGGTCAATACCAATAATTTTGCCCATCTTGGGAGCTCCTATTCATTAGTCTTTATCTCAAAGAAGATAAAGTAAAATTAATTAAATTGTTTGTTGAATAGTAAGTGGGGTCGACAAAATACTTTTCAACTAATTAAAAGTAAAAAATATAAAAAAAATTGTATTTAGCTTAATTGGACATAAAAAAACCAGACAAAAAGTCTGGTTTAAAAGTTTTCTTCATATTTATTCAAGCGCTAAACTTAAACATTGAACATGTAATAGTGATTCAGCTTTAAGTTGTAATGATTAATTTAGCGGAAAACGCACGGAGCTGACGTTAGTCAGTGAGTACGCTTGACAAATAAATTAATTATTACAACGACAAGATGAATTGCTATTAAGCAGTTGCATCTACTGAAGGCGCCGCTTTAGAAACCATAACCATAGCTGGACGAATTAAACGACCATTCAGCTCGTAACCTTTTTGCATCACTGCAATAACAGTGTTTGGTGCAACATCTGGCACTTCTTGCATAGACATTGCTTGATGAAGCTCAGGGTTAAATGGTTGATCTTGAGGGTCTACCGCTTTAACGCCAAACTTTTCTAACGAGGTAATTAAACCTTGTAGTGTTAACTCAACACCTTCAATGATGCCTTTGTTGTTTTCATCATCTTTGTCGATGCTTTGTAAAGCACGCTCAAGATTATCAACGGTTGTTAACATTTCGCCAGCAAACTTTTCTAAGGCAAACTTACGTGCTTTTTCAACGTCTTGTGCTGCGCGGCGACGAATATTATCAACTTCAGCTTTAGCGCGGATCACTGAATCTTTTTGGTCAGATACTGTAGATTGTGCTGCTGCCAAGGCTAACTCAAGTTCATTGATACGTTCTTGTTCAGGGCTAATAGCTTCTACAGCATGCTCATGTTGCTCTTCTACTTGCTCTTCCGCTTGTTGAACAATCTCATCTGCCAATTGCTCTGCACTTAATTCTTCTTCGTTGTTTTTTGACTCAGTTGTCATGGAAATAAACCTCAATATTTATAACTAATGCTGACATTATGGGGGCAGCAAAAAAGGATTCAAGCATGAATTAATACATTTTATAAAAAAGTGAACTTTACAAGCCGTTCAAATACAGCGAAACTGCCTATACACCTAGAAATTAAAAGCAAAATAGCGTTATGGCTCAACAATATAAAACCATCGGCCTTATAGGCAAACCAAATCACGAAGGTGCCAGCACCACGATTAAAATATTGCATGATTATTTATCGGTAAATAAGTATCACGTGATTATTGAAAACTCTGTTGCGCCATCTATACCACTCAAAGAAATGCATACGGGTTCATTGACAGATATAGGTGAGCAAGCAGACTTAGCGATAGTGGTTGGTGGTGACGGTTATATGCTTGGCGCAGCTCGGGTACTTGCCTGTTTTGATATTGGGGTAATTGGCGTTAACAGAGGTAATTTAGGCTTTCTAACAGATCTCTCTCCTGCTGAAATAATTGAACCATTAAAACAAATCCTTGCCGGAAAATCTCGCAGTGAACAACGTTTTATCATTGAAGCCGAAGTCTATAGGCATGGGCAATTAAAAAGCTCAAACAGCGCAGTAAACGAAGCGGTACTTCACGCTGGTAAAGTAGCCAACATGATAGAGTTTGAGGTACATATCGATGGCACATTTATGTTTAGCCAACGTTCAGATGGTTTAATCGTATCAACACCTACTGGCTCTACTGCCTACTCCATGTCCGCCGGCGGCCCTATTTTAACGCCTAATTTAAATGCACTATCGTTAGTGCCAATGTTTCCGCATACTCTAACCAGTAGACCCATCGTAGTAGACGGCAACAGTGAGATTAAACTTATCCTTTCTAACGATAATCATGAAAACTTACAGGTAAGCTGTGATGGTCATGTGATTTTGTCGGTAATGCCTGGTGACGAGGTAATCATCAAAAAAAGTGAATATAGCATTCGTCTTATTCATCCACTAGATCATGATTACTTTAATGTACTTCGAAATAAATTAAGCTGGGGTAATAAGCTTTACTAAGCTATTAAGACTAGTCGAATAAAGCTTATGCTCATAATACTTTATAAATGAGGTTCTAGAGTTACCGACACTAGAACCCACAACCTAGAAAATTGTTATCAACATAGACATAGTGTTTAAAAACAATTTTCATAAGGCACTCTATCAGTATAAAAGTCACGCGTTCTTCAGATGTAAAATAACAATCAACTAATGACGCGTTTTTACCAGTCGACGAGATGTTAAACCAATCAAAGCTAATGCAAAAATAGCAATTATTGAAGGCTCTGACACTTCAGAGTGATCTGTAAGTATATCAATATAAACAAACATATCAGAGTTAACTGATGTTTCTGGTAATGCAAAATTTACGCTGTTACCATCAAATCCTGTTTGTATTCCTGTCATATTGGTATCTACATTGATCCCGGTTATAAAGCTAGAAGGCATGCCTACCCAATCCAAATCAGTTAACGAAAACTCCAAGAACCCTTGCCCATCACATGTAAACCAACCACAATATGGCCCATTATCAAAAGTAACCCAAATAGAGTTGGCGTTGACGTCAATTGATAGTGAGTTTTCAAAGTTGAAATAATCAGGATACTCCACATCAGCAATGACAATAGAGGAAAGATCGCTATTACCCTCACAAAGTTCATGATCAGAACCAGAACTTTGCATGCAAGTAAGAAAAACCTCGTCGCCTATTAATGATGCGAATGAATTAAAACTCAGTAATACGATTGATACTAGAATGATTGATATAAATTTACTCATAATGACCTCATTGCTTTATTAAACACGCGAACATAAAGAATACCTTTGCCCAATTTATACAGCATAAAAAGTGCCACTCCGAAAATATTATGTCACTATAAAATATTAACCATATATTTTAGAAAGTTACCCAGCTCTTTTTGAAAAGCTTTTTTGCTATTAAAATACATAACATGCAATCTTTTCGGCATGATGCCCACCGATTCCCCCAAAACCACCAAACTAAAATTAAAGTAGTTTCAGTCACTTAAAGAGGAACATCATTTCTTATCTGAGTATTAAAATTAGGCAGTGAAAAGCTTTATTGCTGCATTAATCCTTATTCATTATTCAATATTCAACAATGACTGTGCAAAGTGCGATATCAGCAGACAATATTTGCAATGTGCGATGCAAATAAATAAATTACTATTTATTAGCGCCGGTGAAAAAACCAAGGTGGTTTAGCTTGCCACATGCCTTGAAATTGTAAATCAAGCTTTAACATCCAGACTTTAACTTTGCCCAAGTTGACGTGCTTAATGGTACTTTAATGCAGTTTTGGTAAACATCAGCTAATAACATAGGTTAGTTTTCAAGTGTCAAGCAATCGCCTTTTTTTATTGCTAATGGCGACATTTTAATTGCGATGTAGCAGGGATAAAACTCGTTGTGGCAAAAGAAACAATGCCCTTCTGATAGCGATTAATATATGCCTTCACATCCTTCGTACTTAAAAAGCAATCGACACAAGTAATTAAAAAATTCTTATAAATAAGCTTGAATAAAAGCCAATACCTGTATAAATTAACAGTTACTGGTTTTTTATTCATGTACGTCTATTGAGAAATACTATGCTGCTACAACTAAACATTCAAAACTTTGCCATCGTCCGCTCGCTTGATATCGACTGGCAATCAGGCATGACAACTATTACTGGCGAAACAGGTGCTGGAAAATCAATAGCCATTGATGCGCTAGGATTATGTTTAGGTGACAGAGCAACCACCAATGTCGTTAGACCTAATTGTAAAAAAGCAGACTTAGCCGCTACTTTTGAAACCAAAGACAACAAAATGGCAAAGGCTTGGCTTAAACAGCACGATTTAGTATCTGAACACGACAGTGAATGCATTCTTCGAAGAGTAATTTCAGCAGAAGGTCGCTCTAAATCCTATATTAATGGTAGCCAAGTTCCCTTAGTGCAATTAAAAGAAATCGGACAACTTCTGATCAACATTCATGGCCAGCATGACCATCAATTGATCGTCAAAGCGAATCAACAATGTCGCTTACTTGATAATTATGCCAACCATCCGAGTAAGCTTGAGGCAGTAAAACATTACGCTCAACAATGGAATAAGCTTAATAAAGAGTTAGAGCTTTTACAGCAGAGTAAGCAGCAAAGAGAAGCTGAGCAACAACTTATTCAGTATCAAGTCAATGAACTCGATGAATTTGCACTACAAGCAGATGAATTTTCGACCTTAGAAAAGGATTACAAGCGCCACAGTAATGCTCAAGACTTACTTGATTCAACATTAACATCGATACAGTCACTTTCTGAAAATGAGAGTTTCAATATTCTAGACTCGCTACGCGAGTGCAGTGAAAGTATAGGAGCAATTGCCCGAGTAGATTCGCAGTTATCAGATGTTGCCACTATTTTAGCTGATGCTGTTATACAGCTAGACGAAGCGAATAGCGACTTGAAGCATTACTATCAACAGTTAGAGTTAGACCCACAAAGCTATGCAATGATTGAAGAGCGCTACTCAACCGCCTTGCAGCTTGCCAAAAAGCACCAACTATCTCCTGAAGGGCTTGTTAGCTTCCATAGTGATTTAAAAAAACAACTCGCTTCAATATCTAATGATGAAAGTCGCATCAATACAATCATTGAAGAGCTTGAGCAAACCAAGCAACATTATTTCGATAGCGCTAATACACTAACAATATCTAGAGTGAAATCAGCCAAGAGCTTAAGCAAATTAATTACTAAAAGTATGCAAGAGCTAAATATGCCTAATGGTCAGTTTTATATTGCCGTTGATGAGCAAAATCAAAAAGAGAATATCAATACTAATGGCTCAGATAATATAAGCTTCCAAGTGAGTATTAATCCTGGCCAAGCTCTCGAAGCCATGCATAAAGTCGCATCAGGAGGAGAATTATCCCGTATAAGTTTGGCGATGCAGGTAATACTTGCTGACAAAGTCGTCACACCAACCTTAATTTTCGATGAAGTAGATGTCGGAATAAGTGGCCCTACCGCAGCAATGGTAGGCAAGAAGTTGCAACAACTTGCTAAAAATACTCAAGTCATTTGCGTAACTCATTTACCTCAAGTGGCCTGTAAAGGTCACCAACAACTATTTGTTAGTAAGTTAACTGATGGTGAATTAACAGAAACACAAGTAAGTGAACTAAGTGAGTCAAAGCGTGTCAAAGAAATAGCCCGTTTGCTTGCTGGTGATAAAATATCACAACATAGCTTAGCAAACGCACAAGAGCTATTGGCCAGTTAGAGAGACTGTTTATTACCTGAAAATGTAGTGTAATAAGGAGTGATTAGCTGGCAAACAACTTCGAGTTTTGTATCTTGATGTAATAAATAGCTTTGAATCCTTGTTGGGCTTGGGTATTATCCCTGCTCACACTTTTAGACCATACTACCGAGTTACTTAAAGGTAAATAAATTATATGTATTTTCGTGTTGCTATTATTATCACAGCCCTGACCTTATCCGCATGTTCTAGTTGGGTTTTCCGCTATGACATTCCACAAGGTAACTATTTAGAGCAAAAAAGTATTGATAAACTTCAGATGGGAATGTCTAAAGAGCAAGTTAAGTTCATACTAGGCAGCCCTGTTGTTGTTGATGCCTTTGACAACGATACTTGGAGTTATGTTTATAAATTGAAGTCAGGTCGAAGTAAAAAGCTTGATAGCAAAAGACACTTTATCCTTAAGTTTAAAGATGACAAGCTTTTATCTGCGGTAGGTGACTACAATGTGTCTGAAAATTTTAGGACACCATTTAATGCATCTGCAACTGCAACTGCAACTGACGAAAATAGTACCATTGAAACAGCCCCTGTTGAAAATAAAACTAATGTAACGCAAGGTGCTGATAAGGGCTAACCCTTCATCAATCTTGCAGTAAATAAAAAACGGCATAAATGCCGTTTTTTTGATTCTACTGATATATAAAATCTTTTTACTTTTTGCTCTCTGCGCGTAAAGGATTTACCCGCCCGCCAGTTGTTTTATCAGCCCGACCTTCTTGCTTGGCTTTTTCTGCCCGACGTTTTCTAACATCTTTAGGATCAGCAATAAGTGGACGGTAAACTTCAATACGGTCTAAATCATTAAGTGTTTCAGAGAGCTTAACCGCTCTATTCCAAACCCCTACTTTGTTCTTTGATAAATCAATTTCAGGAAACAAAGCAATAATACCTGATTCAACTATACCCTGCTCAACGGTACAGCCACTATCAACTAGTAAAGTAAGGATTTTTTGCTTGTGCGGTACACCATAAACAACTTCAATGGTGATTTTTTCAACTGCGCTAGCATCACCAAGGTTATCTAAAGCGCTATTATCTATAGACATTACTAAACATTAACTCCATAAACTTCTTTAGCGCGTTGGGTAAACACTTGCACTAAACTATTACTAAAGTGACCAAAAATTTTGCCAAAAGCCAAAGAAACTATTTTACTGGAAAACTCATAATCTAATTCTAAACTGACTTTACAGGCATCGTCTGATAACGGCGTCAGTAACCAATAACCATCAAGTTTCTTAAACGGTCCATCAACAAGCGACAGATGAATCTTTTCATTGGAAATAAAGGTATTTTTCGTGGTAAACCACTTACTTAAGCCACCTTTTGAAACTAATAATGATGCGGTTACCGTTTGTTCATCTTCACTTAAAATCTTACTGTCATTACAGTCTGGTAAAAAGCTAGGGTAAGCGGGAATATCATTAATTAACTGGAACATCTGATCAACACTGTACATGACTAATGCACTACGACTTATGGTTGGCATTCTTTCTCCACATATACCAATTTCATTAAATTTATTCCCTACTCAGAGTTTCGCTAGGATGGTTAGAACGAGTAAAATTGTGCTGGTCTAGTTAGGCTAAATCAAACAAATTTTGTGAAGTTATCACTTTCCTAGCGAGCTCCCAAGGACGTGTTCAAAAGGCTTTTATTCCGCGTTATTAATTTTGACAAGGGAAAAACCATTCTCTGCAATCAATGCCTTGCCTAAAAGCCTTTTGATTCTCGCTGAGTGGGAAATAACTTTATGAACTTGGTATTTCCCCTCCACTTCAATTGTCGACATCATAACAAAACCTCACAAAAAGCGCATTAAACTGTGTATTTTAATATAAAAATTGAATTTGGCATGTAAAAGCGATTTATTCTCAGTATAATCACCGCGTTTGCTGCTTATTGCGGCAAAGGAATGGAAGATAAAGATGGCTAAGAAAAAATCAAAAAATAAATCTAATAGCAATACCATCGCTTTAAATAAAAAGGCTAGGCACAATTATGCGCTTACCGATAAATTTGAAGCAGGTATGAGCTTGCAAGGTTGGGAAATTAAAAGTATTCGAAGTGGCAAAGTAAACATTTCGGATTGCTATGTGCATATTAAGGATCGTGAAGCCTACTTATTAGGCGCTGAAATCATGCCACTTAATGCTGCCTCTAGCCACGTTGTATGTGATCCAAACCGCGATAGAAAACTTTTATTGAACCGCAAAGAACTCGATAAATTAATTGGGGCTGTTGAACGTAACGGTTATTCAATGATAGCCACCGCTATGTATTGGAAGCAATGTTGGGTAAAACTCGAGTTCTATTTAGGTAAAGGTAAAAAAGATCACGATAAACGTGCTGATATTAAAGACAGAGAATGGGCGGTTGATAAAGGTCGCTTAATGAAGAATAAAAACTTAGATCGATAGTTTTTAAGCTAAGTGGTTAAAAAATACCACGTTGTCTAATTAAGATAAGCGCTGTATACTGTGTTTATAGGCAGTTCGAGCCTATACTTAGAAAGTAAAGAGTTAAAGAAATAGAAAACAGTAAACCTTTGGGGCGGATCTAGGATTCGACAAGATTCACGAAACCCAAGGTGCATGTCGAGGGGCGGTTGGCCTCGTAAAAAGCCGCAAAACTATAATTGCTAACGACGAAACGTTCGCACTAGCCGCTT
>CAJXPG010000083.1 GCA_913057925.1 uncultured Colwellia sp.
AACCGCAGACCTCTTCGCTGCCAGCGAAGCGCTCTCCCAGCTGAGCTATAGCCCCGAAATATTCGGGTTATTTAATAACTGGCCTAATAGCTATTAAACATGCTCTCAACCAGTGGACCTAACACTTGCTGAAAACGAGGCGCATTCTAAGCAGCAGCTATGAAACTGTCAACACTTATTTCTAAAAAAAAGCATTTTTTTACTAAGAAATGCCTTAACTGATCGCATAATGAACAAGCTGGCTATTTATTATCTTATTTTCAGTAACTCGCTGTTATGATTGTGTATATATCAACCAGTACAAAATACTTAAATCTTAACGGGCAACTCAAACCTAGGGGTACAGAGTTGTAGACTATTCCATCATTTGATAGCTAAAGCTGAATATGTCACAACAGTGTTACTTTATCTTTCTGCAATTTAGCGGTATGGTTTACTTAATTCAAGACATACAATAAGAAAGCAGTAAGTATGCAGCTAAAAACTCTAAATATTGTCGCCATTGGCGGCGGACATGGTTTAGGTCGTGTTCTCTCTACCCTCTCTTTTATGGGTAACCAACTTACCGGCATTGTGACAACTACCGATAATGGCGGCTCAACTGGTCGCTTAAGAAAAAGAAGTAGCACTATTGCTTGGGGTGACTTACGAAACTGTTTGACACAATTAGTCGATGAAAACTCCATTGGAAGTCAACTTTTTAATTTTCGCTTTGAAGGGGAAGATGAACTTGGCGGTCATAACTTAGGTAACTTAATTCTTTACGGTCTAGGTAAAGTACAATCAAGCCCAATGGACTCAATTAAGCTTGTGCGTCGACTATTACGTGTTAGAACACAAGTATTGCCAATGTCTGAAACACCTACTGATTTAATGGCTTTCTACCCAGAAGGACGTTGTCGACTTGGTGAGTTATCCGTTGATGATATGCCTATTATGCCTAACGACTTAATGTTAGCGCCATTAGTTAAAACAATTAAGCCTTGTAAAGAAGCGATTCAAAATGCTGATTTGATTATTTTAGGCCCTGGTAGCTTCTTAACTAGTGTTATACCGCCATTGTTGGTTAGGGATATCACTAAAGCAATCGAACGACGCAAAGGTCACTGTGTTTTTATTGATAATATTGTTGCTGAAAAGAGCCCTGCTGCTCAGTTAACTTTGGATGAGAAGTTAAATTGGATTGAAAAGAATATTGGTTCTATGCCCATTGACAGTGTTATTTGTCAGGATAAGAATACTCACTCAGATAGAGTCAACGTAATTTGCCAAGACTTAGCGCACAATAAAGTATCTCATCACCATGATAACGAAAAGCTTATCCATGCATTAGAAACCTGTGTTAACCAAATTTCTCCTGCCTCAAAAATAGAAATAGCGAGCTAATTGCCCGCTATTTTAAGTGTATCAATCAGCTTTTTAGCTAATAACCAATAAGCTACTCGCTATCATCTTGACTAATACGACTTGCTACAGCACCTTTTTGATCTTTATATTTTGCATCTTCACGCTTGTTATAAGGACGCGCAGCCGCAGATGACATAGTTTCAAAATTTAATGCGGCAATTTTCATTTTTGGACGTAATGCCAATGGTAATTTACCACTATTAAAAAATTCCAAGACTATTTGCCCTGACCAGCCTGGATCAATACGATGCGCTGTTACGTGTACCATTAAACCTAAACGTGCTAGTGACGAGCGGCCGTCTAACCAACCAACAATGTCTGCCGGTAATGTTACTGATTCGTAAGTAACGGCTAGCGCAAGTTCACCAGGGTGCAAAAAGAAAGCATCACCATCGGCGATATGTATTTCTTCACTCATAATCGAGTTCATCGCTTCTTGCACTTCAGCTTTTGGCGCACTTAAGTCAATATAAGGTGCGGTATGGTCTTGAAAAACCCTAAACTCATTACCTAAGCGAATATCTACACTGACTCCTGAGATCATCGAACTATCTGGTTTTGGCTCAATGATAATTTTTTCATCATCAAGGTATTGTTCTATATCTTTATCACATAATCTCATAATGGCTTTTTTACCTTATTTGCACTCAAGATTGAGTCGCTTAAGTTACTTATATTGTTTTTGTTGCTATTGTTGCCGTGAATGGACTGGCATTGTCACACTGCAAAAATAACTGCGCCGATACATTTCGCGCTATTTTACGATAATGATTAGCTATTTCACCAGCGCTATTTTGAATAATGTCTGATTCTCCTAAATCAGCATCTTGTCTAATGGCGATATCTAGCGGTAATTGTCCTAATAACTTGGTTTGATGATCTTCTGCCATATGCTCACCGCCAGATTCACCAAAGATATGGCTTTGATGACCACAACTTTCACAAAGGTGGTAACTCATGTTTTCTACAATGCCTAAAACTGGCACTTTAACCTTATCAAACATGGCTATGCCTTTTACTGCATCAATTAAGGCAATATCTTGTGGCGTTGTCACTATCACTGCCGCTGCAACAGGCACTTTTTGTGCTAAAGTCAGCTGAATATCTCCAGTACCCGGTGGCATATCAATCAGTAAATAATCTAATTCTGGCCAAGCGGTTTCAGTAAGCAGTTGATTAAAGGCACCACTTGCCATTGGTCCACGCCAAACAGTAGCATCCGCTTCATCCACTAAAAAGCCAATTGACATAGCACTTAAGCCGTTTGCATCAAGTGGCGTCATTAACTTACCGTCAATTGAAGAAGGCTTCTCATTTTTAAGCCCTAACATTGCTGGAATTGATGGCCCATATATATCAGCATCTAAAATCCCGACCTTTGCCCCCTCAGCCATTAACGCATAAGCAAGATTCACCGTGGTCGTCGACTTGCCAACCCCACCTTTGCCTGAGGCGACAGCGATAATATTAGCCACATTACCTTGCTCCCCACCTTTGGCACTGGTGAGAGAAAACTGGCGCACTGGTTTTATATTAAGGCTCACTTGAAAATGGACTGGTTTTGTTAAACTTTTCGATAAACTCTCTGCAATGACATTCAACTCCCCCTGACACACAAATGGCATGGTTAACTTAATGACAATATCTTGTTGTTCCTCAATGGTCATTTGCTGACAAATAGCCAGTACACCTTTTGGGAAGTTATCAGAGACATATTCACTTAATGTTTCTTTGATAACTTGCTTAACGTCGCTGTCATCAAGAGTTTCATCACTTGGATTTTCAACTGTTTTACTGGATTGCTTTGAGAAAATTTTACCGAACATAAGAAGTTAAAAGCCTTTAAAAGAGAAATAGAGAAATTAGTTGCATTCAACTAATGAAAATCATCGTTAAATTCTGTACTATTGCCGTCATTATTACCATCAAAAACAACTATTTTTCATGTCTGATACTACTTTAGCTGAAGCTACACAGAACTCTTCACAAGATTCTTTACAAAAAAAGCGTAAAATTTTAGTCACTTGTGCCCTCCCTTATGCCAATGGTTCAATTCATTTAGGTCACCTACTTGAGCATATTCAAACAGATATCTGGGTACGTTTTCAGCGTATGCGTGGCCATGAGACTTATTTTGTTTGTGCGGATGATGCTCACGGCACACCAATCATGCTTAAAGCTCAAGAGTTAGGCATTACGCCAGAAGAAATGATCAATGGCGTGCGTGAAGAGCACATGGCAGATTTTGCTGATTTTCATATCAGCTTTGATAACTATCACACCACCCATTGTGAAGAAAACCAGCTACTTGCTAGTGATATTTATAATGAATTACACGCTAAAGGCCATATTAAAACCCGTGTTATCTCACAACTTTATGATCCAGAAAAAGGTATGTTTTTACCTGACCGTTTCGTAAAAGGGACTTGTCCTAAGTGTAAAAGCGAAGATGAAAACGGCGATAGCTGTGATAACTGTGGTGCAACTTACTCGCCAACTGAAGTCATTAACCCTCGCTCAGTTGTTTCAGGCGCGACACCGGTATTAAAAGATTCTGAGCATTACTTCTTCGACTTACCTGCTTTTGAAGGCATGTTAAAAGAATGGATCCGCTCTGGCGCATTACAAGATGAAATGGCTAACAAGTTAGCTGAATGGTTTGAGCAAGGTTTAAAACAGTGGGATATTAGCCGTGATGCACCTTATTTTGGTTTTGAAATACCAAACGCACCGGGCAAGTTTTTCTACGTTTGGTTAGATGCACCAATTGGTTACATGGGCAGCTTTAAAAACCTTTGTAATAAAGACAGCAGCATTGATTTTGACAGTTTCTGGAAAGAAGGCTCAGACGCTGAGCTTTATCATTTTATTGGTAAAGACATTATTTATTTTCACAGTCTTTTCTGGCCTGCTGTACTTGAAGGCGCAGGTTACCGCAAACCTACTTCAGTATATGCTCATGGTTTTGTTACCGTTAATGGCGCAAAAATGTCTAAATCTAAAGGCACCTTCATTAAAGGTCGTACTTATTTAGACCACTTAAACCCAGAATACCTACGTTATTACTACGCCGCTAAATTAACTAGCCGCATCGATGACTTAGATTTAAACCTTGAAGATTTCGCGCAACGCGTCAACTCTGATCTTGTTGGTAAAGTGGTTAATATCGCCTCACGCTGTGCTAGTTTTATCACTAAACGCTTTGATGGCATGTTATCAACAAATATTGATGACCAAGCACTAGCTGATGAAGTAATGGCGGCCGGTGATAGCATCGCTGCACATTATGAGTCACGTGATTTTGGTCGTGGCATGCGTGAAATCATGGCACTTGCTGATAAAGTTAATGAATACATTGCAGTGAAAGAACCATGGCAGTTGGTGAAGGACGAGACTAAACAGCAAGAAGTACAAGACATTTGTTCTCTTGGTATTAACATGTTCCGTACCTTGATGATTTATTTAAAGCCGGTATTACCAGTACTTGCAGAAAATACTGCAGCCTTCTTAAATGATGAATTAGTCTGGGAAGGTCATAAAACCTTATTAACTGATCACAAAATCAATAAATTTAAAGCCATGTTACAACGTGTTGATATGGATAAAATTAATGCGATGACAGAGGCGTCTAAAGACAGTTTAGCGGGCTCAGCAGCTGTTGAGGAAAAGAAAAAGCCGAAGAAATCAAAAGCACCAAAAGTGGTAGATAACTCTGCTGCTCTTGCCGATCCTTTAGCTGCCGATCCTATCTCTGAAGAAATCAGTTTTGATGATTTCGCTAAAATCGATTTACGTATCGCAAAAATTATCAATGCTGAGCATGTTGAAAAAGCTGATAAATTACTTAAGTTAACGTTAAGTTTGGATGAAGAAGGTAAAGAGACTCGCCAAGTATTCGCCGGTATTAAGTCTGCGTATCAGCCAGAAGACTTAATTGGCAAACATACGGTAATGGTGGCTAACTTAGCGCCACGTAAAATGCGCTTTGGCATGTCCGAAGGTATGGTATTAGCCGCAGGTCCAGGTGATAAAGACTTATGGATACTTAACCCTGAAGATGGCGCAAAAGCCGGTATGCGTGTTAAATAACCCAAGTAATGCTTTACCACGGTAAATAGCAACTTGTAGGTTTGTTGAGAAAAGGTATCGGTAATAGATACCTTTTCTTTTTTCAGACGCAAAATTTATCATTGTTTATCAATAATAAAATCAACAAAACTTTACATTAAGCTGCAATTAGCAGTATATAAATAGCGTACTCTATTACTTTCATCCCATGATGTTACTAGGAAATAACTACATTGATCACAACACTTAGTCACTTCGTTAGTAAAGTGCCTTCATCCGTACGTATTATTTTTGCTATGGTGCTTGGCCTGACCTTAGGTTCATTTTCATCCTCTGTGTACTTAGGTGTCAATGAGTTAGCCAATGCCTTTGTTATGTTGCTACAGATGACCGCTATTCCCTATATTGCCTTATCGCTTATTGTCGGCATTGGTAGCTTATCCCCAGCTAAGGTCACCAGCACGGTAATAAAAACACTGGTTATCTTATCTTCTTTACTGGCGATTGTTTTAGCCTTTATTTTACTGGCGCCGATTGCTTTCCCTAATTGGAAAAGTGCCGGTTTTTATAGCCTTAATACCATAAGCACTGCGCCTGAATTTGATATTATTTCCTTATTTATTCCAACCAATCCTTTTTACGCACTCGCTAATGGTTTAATACCTAGCATTGTACTGTTTAGTATTTTTATTGGCGTTGGCTTAATGCAAGCAAAAGCAAAGAAAACCACATTATCAGCATTAAATGGTCTCAATAATGCAGTGGTCAATGTGAGTAACATAGTAATGAAGTTCGCGCCTATTGGGATATTTTGTATTGCCCAACGCGCTGCAGTGACCATAGATAGTGAACAACTAGACGGCTTACAGGTTTATATAGTCACCTGTGCTGTATTAGTTTTTTTACTAGCCTTTGTCATATTACCAGCCATAGTCGCGACCATTACAGCATTCAGTTATCGTCAAATTTTAAAGTGTTCGCGCGAAGCGATGATCACCGCTTTTGCTACTGGCAGCTTTTTTATTGTCATTCCACTGATTGTTGAAAAAGCAAAACAGTTAATTGAGCAAAATGCCAACACCAGCAACTGCAGCAAAGTGCTCAAAGCTGATGTCAGCCATTTACCGAGTATTATTGTCCCTATTAGCTTTAGTTTACCCGTCGGTGGTAAATTATTGGGCTTATTATTTACCTTATTTGCCGCTTGGTTTTCTGGCTCACAGGTCACGACTAGTGATTATGTACAATTATTAGTTGCCGGTATTCCACAACTTTTTGGCTCAACCACGTTAGCCATTCCTAATTTATTAGCCTTATTCAATGTACCGGGCTCACTTTTCGATTTATTCTTAGTCGCTGAAAACATTATCGTTAGCCGCCTTAGTGCCCTGCTGAGTGTTATCTTTGCCGTTTCGTTAGTGTTACTTATCGCGACGAGTATGCTACATAGCTTTACTTTTAAATGGCGTGCATTTATCCGTTACCTAATGTTACTGCCCACCTTATCAATTTTAGCTTTTATAGCGTTACGTTTCACTTTCGATGCCATCAGCTATCAATACCAAGGATATGATAAGTTTATTCAACGTGACTTTATCATTATGGATGTACCAACTAAGGTATTATCAGAGCCAGACCAGCAGTTTGGTAGCGGCCAACAAGGCAGTTTATTCAACGGAAACTCGGTATTAAAACGTATTAAACAGCGAGGGTTTATCCGTGTTGGCTATTTTCGTGATGACTTACCTTACGCCTTTCATAATAGTGACGGTAAGCTGGTAGGTTTTGATATCGAAATAATTAATTTACTCGCTGACGATTTGGGTGTATCAATCGAATTTGTCCGAATTTTTCATAATCAAGCCAAGACGTTACTTTCATCGGGTTATCTTGATATTACCACTGGCATGCCAGTTACGCCGAGAAATATGCAAGAATACACGCTAACCGTGCCCTATTCGAGCCAGTCATTAGCCTTTCTGGTAAAAGAAGAGCGCCGTAAGGAGTTTAGTGATTGGCAAAATATTGTTGCCCGAGAAGATTTAATCATAGGTATTCCAGAAATTTTTTACAGCGAAAATGTCGTTAAACGTTATTTTGAAAATACCACAGCATGGGAGATATCAACCCCGCGACTGTTTTTCAGAGAAAAATATCAACATATTGATGGAATGCTATTTGGTGCTGCCACCGCATCGGCTTGGACGCTCATAAACCCAGAGTACACAGTTATAGTACCAAAACCTGCAAGGCCTGAAATATCCATGGCTTTTGCCATTAATACCAATGACAGTGCCTTTGAAATATTTATGCGTAACTGGATTTTAATGAAACAAAAAAATAACGATATTGATCACCTCTTCCACTATTGGATTGCAGGCAAAAAGCCCAATGTCATCAAGGTACTTAATAATAATCGTCACTAAGGAGTCATTATGAATAAATATTCTACTTCACTGTTGCTATTATTGCCGCTTCTTTTCAGTTGTAGTGGCAATTACACTTTTGACAGTAATATGAAAGCCGACAATGCTAAAGAGTATTTCAGCGCCAGCAAAGTTAAAATATTCAAAGATGAAGCTGAGTTTATGTCGAGCTTTGAATATGTTGGCTTAGTTGAAGGGGAAGATTGTCAGAAGAAATCTCATCTTGCCGCGCCAGATCCTATTAATGCTCGTACTCAAGCGCGTCAACTAGCTTTTAAACAACAGGCCAATGCCGTTATCTTTACCAGTTGTGTTGATATCGAAACCAAACACTGCGTTGCTCAAGTTGTTTGTTACGGTAAAGCTTATCGCTTAGGCGCTCCCCATGAGCCAATTGAGCCGTAACATGGAGCAAAGTAAAGAAGAGCAGCAACGTTTTCAATTCGCGCGTATTGCCACCATAGAATCGCCGTATAAAGAGAAATTTGCCATTCCGAGACAACCCAACCTAGTGAACGCGGCTAAGGGAAAAGTGATCCTTTGTGGCTTGGCTAATAATGAAGAGCTCGTTCGTGATATAGAGCAATTTAGCCACCTGTGGTTGATATTTGTCTTTCATGGTACTCAAGCACAAGGTTGGAAACCGCTTGTTAGACCGCCACGTTTAGGTGGTAATAAAAAAACCGGTGTTTTAGCGACGCGCTCAACGTTTCGTCCAAACCCTATCGGTATGTCAGTGGTCAAACTTGATAAAGTAACCACCGAGCAGAAACAAACAGTGTTACATATTTCAGGATTAGATTTACTTGATGGTACACCGATTATCGATATCAAGCCTTATGTACCCTACTCTGACGCGATTACTGATGCTCAAGGAGGCTTCGCACAAACAGAGCCCAACGCTGACGTATCAATAAACTTTACTGATCAAGCACAAACTGATCTATCGCAATACCAAACTAAATACAGTGAGTTAGCCTTATTGATAGAGCAGGTATTATCACAAGATCCTAGACCTGCATATAAGCACAATAAACTCGACGATAAAATATATGGCATGCGTCTGTTTGATTTAAATATTCAATGGACATTTACTGGTTTAGCCTCAATAAGCGTGTTAAATATAACTCGACTCACTTAAGCTTTGATATATTAGCACTTAGATAAATTTACGCTTAGAAAAATTAAAGCACAGATAAATTAGAGTTTAGATAACTAAAGAGAACACAATGACGCAGTATCTAATTGAAAATGTCCATAACAACACCCCTGATTGGCAAAACGTTCCAGCCCTAGATATCAATATTTACCCTTGGTACCAAGGCGGCACCAAACAAAAAAGCAAAGTAAAGTTAGCTGCAAACAAAGAAACACTCTTTATTCGAATCATCGCGCAAGACAACTATAGCTTTGCTAAGCAAACTGAGCTAAATCATATGCTCATTTGTGAAGATTCATGCGTTGAGTTTTTCTTTAGCCCCAGCGGAATTCTTGGCAGTAGCTATGTAAATTTAGAAGTAAACTGTTGCGGCACTTTACATCTAGCTTATGGTACTGGCCGCGAAAACCGTCAATTTATCAGTCTTGAAGCCGCGAGTTTAATTCAGCGAAACGCCAGTATTACTAGCCCGGTAAAGTTTGAATGCGCTGATGATAACCAATGGACGGTAGAAATAGCTCTGCCTTTTGCCGCTGTAGAAGCATTAACTGGCGAGTCTGTTAATAAAGATAAATGGTTTGGCAATTTTTATCGCTGTGGTGGTAGGACCGACCCTCAATACGCGGTATGGCACAACATAGATGTTGCAGAGCCGGATTATCATAGGCCCGAGCACTTTGGTGAGTTAGTTTTTCTTTAACAATAGCGTATTTAGCCTTAGGTCGGGATAATAAATATAACTATTTCATGTGATTAACTTATTTTTCAATCCGCTCTTAACTCGCCCTTCACCCGAATGGAGGTTATTTACTTTCGATGGGCTTCTTGGCAATTATCTGAGCAATAGCTTGTTTTCCAGATTCATTGTTGGCATCAACGACACCCTCAAAACTATGGATAATTTGCCAGTCAGTAAATAGCTTTGTTAATTCACCCTTTTTTAATAAAAAATCAGGGTTATTAGGGCGGCCAAATTGCGGTTGGTCCTCAGTAAATGTTTCATAAATCACATAACCACCTGGAGCAATAGCTTGCTTGATTTGCTCAAATAACGCTCGGTGCAAATACCGAAAAACCATAATTGCTGAAAATGACTTATCCAATAATGGTTTTACGCCCTGTTGTTCAAAGTCTACTTGCCAAAGGCTTACTGTTGGTTTTTCACCGCTGTTATCATCATTTAGGCTATTTTTTACCTGTTCAAGTGCTGACGCTTTGACATCAGCAAATACTACAGGGATATTATTTTCAACCAGATAGAGACCATTACGACCACCGCCACAGGCAAGGTCAAGTATCGGTTGCTGAATAGCTCCGTGATTGTTTTGCTGCAGTAACACAAGCGCTTTTTCTAATAATGGTGAATGATTCATTTAACGCTAACCTTCTTTAACCTTTAGTATCGTGGAATAGTTGATTTTTATAACATGGAGAAAGGAATAATAAGCCTAAACCACTGGCAATTACAGTAAAAGTACTTCACGCTTTAGATGAGATACTTAAAGCTAAAAAACGCTTTATTTCATGCACTTCAAGTCAATGTTAGACAATTCATTTTCATTAAGCAGTGTTGTTAAATAATCAACTATCGCGTCCTTAGAACCAACTAGCTGAAAATCATAACCATTGCCATTTCCGTCGATAATTACCGACAACCAGTTATTGCCAATGGTCACTCTTGAGATACGATTTACTTCCAATGAAACTCGCGCTGATGTATTTGAAAAAGGGGATGTTTTTAATCGAGAGATTTCAAGTCTATCTGCTTTTCTTTTGATCAAGTTAAACAGTGAGTTTTTAGTGATATAACTTTTTGTAAATCGGTAGGAAGATAGCAGACTCGCTACAGAAAAAAAGACTAGATAAAGTTCAATTGTGTGATACTCATACAAACGTATTAAAAACATTGCAAACAATAAGCAAGCTAAAACAATTAGACAATTTTTATAAAAATGATGAGGGATTTTCAAGTGAATTCCATCCTTGGGTAATATTCAATCGCGGATTTAGCATTAAAGCCTAGATAATTTTCATATGTGATAACCAGCTCAGTGTATCAACTCGATATCAACAAGGGCTATAAAAGCGCGCTAAGTTGCTAACTACTTAGCGCTTGTTGTGTTGTTGTTACTCACCTTGAAAAACGAGTTCACACAATTTTGACTAGTGTTCTTGAGCACATTTGCTATCCGCACTGTGTACATGACCGTGTTTTACTTCATCTTCAGTGGCTTCGCGTACATCAACCACTTCGATATCAAAGGTTAATACTTTTCCGGCTAGTGGTGGGTTAATATCAACTGTTATCATGAATTTACCTGCTTTTACTACAGTAACTTGACGTTGGCCTTGCTCAGTATGAACTACCGCCGTCATACCTTTTTTCCATTTAGCATTTTTGCTTGGTAGCCCTTGTAAATGTTTAACAGGTACACGTTGCTCTAGACCTTCTTGGTACTCACCGTAAGCTTCTTCTGGTTGTAAAGTCACTGAGAATTTGTCACCTGCTGCTTTATCAGTAAGCGCTTTTTCTAAACCAACTAAAGTATTGTTGGCACCGTGCAAGTAAGCTAAAGGCTCATGGCCATTTGATGACTCTAATTCTTCGCCAGCTTCATTTTTTAAGGTGTAGTGAAAGTGAGCAACGGTTTTTTCAGCAATTTTCATAATCTTCTCTTGTTAACTTTTTTGATTTAATACTCAATCGAGTAAAAACTAATACCAAATGGGTATCATGTTTAGGTAATGTCGGCATTTTACCCTGCTTTAAAGCGTATTTAAATTAAATTACGCCCAAACAAGTAGAATAACGACACTTAATATAATGAAAAACATACCTAGGTATTCTTTTAGTGTGATAGTTTCTTTAAAAACACGGTAGGTTAACGCTAAAGTTATAAAGAACTCAACTTGCCCTAATGCTTTCACATACGCGGCATTTTGGTAACTTGCCCCAGTGAACCAGCCTATCGAGCCTAAGACACTGGTAATGCCAACAAATAAACATAATCGCCAATGTTTAATCATCAGTGGTAATTGTGATTTGTCTTGAAGGTAGACATACACCAATGAGATCAATGATTGCACTGTGATCATAAAGACTAAGGTTACCGCAGCACTTACCATTAAATCTGTGTTTAGCGCTAAACTCGACTCCCTGATTAACAAGGTAGTGATCGCTAAACCCAGTCCTGCAGCCAAGCCATAGCCCATGCCAATCAAACCTTGCGAGTCAGCTAAGATATCTTTTAAGTTAAATTTAACTTTCGAGACTAAGAACACGCCGACCACACCAACAATGACACTAAACCAACCTAAGCCCGATAAGGTTGCGCCGAATAACAAAGCACCGACAATCGCCACTTGAATGGCTTCTGTTTTAGCTAGACTGGTGGCAACGGCAAAATTTCGATAACGAAAAGCCGCAACTAAACAAGCCGTTCCCCAAATTTGCATAACACAGGCAATAAGCGCGTATTGCAAAAAATCATTGTTAAGCTCAGGGGTTGAAACGTCCCTAAAATCAAGCAACCACCATAAATAGGCCCAAGCAAAAGGTAAGGCATAAAGATAGCGAACTCCTGTGGTTGCCATAGCATTGAGCTTGCCTGATAACTGCTTCTGTCCTGCTGTTCTTACCGCTTGCATAGTGGCAGCGAGTAAAGTGAAATAAATCCAAGTGTCCAAATGTGTGTCCTTGCTAATGGGTTGACCAAATACTAATCACGTTATATTTACGGGAAATCGACTAAAGTGCTGGCTCAGCGACGAATTGGTATTGCTTATCCAAACTGCTAACACCTAGACCACTCAATTTCTTAACCTTAATTTGCACGCCTATACGCTCTTTTAAAGCATCAACGTGACTAATGACACCAATCATCTTGCCACTAGCGTTTAAGTTATCTAAAGCGTCTAGAGCAACCTCTAGTGTGTTGTTATCTAGCGTACCAAAACCTTCATCAAGAAACAGTGAATCAATACTGGTTTTATTACTGACTAAATCAGAAAGCGCCAATGCTAATGCCAAACTGATTAAGAAGCTTTCACCACCAGATAAGGTTTTAATATCGCGGGCACTGTCTCCCTGCCAAGTATCAAGCACTTCTAATGCTAAGTTATCACTTTGCTGACATTGCAATTGATAGCGACCAAAGAGTCGCTCAAGCTGGGCATTAGCAAGGTGTACTAAGTTGGCTAAGGTAAGTCCTTGAGCAAAGCGTCTAAATTTAGCGCCATCGGCTGAGCCAATTAACGCATTAAGGTGACTTAAATCGTCTAAGTCAATTTGTGTTTGCTTGATTTGAGCTAGTAACGTTTCTTGCTGTTTTTTATTGGCGCTATCATGATCTAGCTGCTGATTAAATTGTCCGATTTTTTGTTGAGAATGTTTAAGGTTTTCTGTTAACGTAGCGACCTGCTCCGAGACTAAATCCTCATCAAATTTCAACTCATTTTCTGGGTCTAATTCAGCCCTTTGCCCATTGAGTTTTAACGTTACTTTTTCACCCTGTTGGATTAAAATGTTTGCTTGGTTTTTACCATCATTTATTTCATTAGCAACTTGGGTAAACTGGCGTTTTTCATCAAGCGTAATCAGGGCTTTTTTAAAGCTATCTTCATCGATAAAATCACTGGTGGCTAATTGTTGTTGCCAGTCATTCGATGCCGCTTGATGTTGCTTAGTTACGGTTTCAAGGTGTGATTTTGTCGTCGTTAACTGCCCTTTTACTAGCTGTTGTTTGGCCAATTCCGCATTATGTTGCTTAATTGCCGACTCAAGCTCCGCATGTTCAGATTTACGTTCAGCCTCAATACTTTCTCTCAAGGAAACAGACACTTGCATTTCTGCACTATGCACACCAACGTCTTGAAATAAAGTAACGCGTAACGCAAATTGTTCTGTTAATGCCTGTTCTTGCTGCAATATTTTTTCTTGGTTTAGCTTTAGCTGGGCTTGTTGTTGCTCATACTCATGCTTTAACAGGGTAAGTTTTTGTTGCTGGTTATCAAGCTCACTTTTCGTCAACTGAGACTGATCAAATACCTGTTGATAGTGCTTACTTTGCTCGGTGATTTTTGCGAGCCATGTTTCACTAATACACACGTCAGTACTGGCTGAAAAATCGCCAGTATTTTCTAGCGGAATTCCACTAGCATTTATGTCATTTAACAGCGTTTTATTTTGGGCAACAATGCTCTGTTGCTCGCTCGCTATTTCACCGTCGATTTTTTGCTTGTTTTCGTGGTGAGAATTCGCTTGTTGCTGCATCAAATTTTGTTGGTTTAGTTGTTCCCCTAGCTGCTTTTCTCCTTGAGCAATTTGCTCAGTTTGTTGCTGCTGAGTTTGATTAATTTGATCGAGCGACTGCTGTAAATAAATAATTTCATCGTACTGAGTAGCAACTTGCTTAATAAGCTGCTTAATGTTCACATCAGCACTTTGCTGCTCTAGTGAAATAACGTCACTCTGTAAAAGATGAACATATTGGTTAATATTTAGCTCGTGCCAGTTTTGGGTAATTTCTTGCTGTTCATTGGTAATATTATCAAAGCGTGATTGAGCGGCAGTTTGCTGCGCTGTTAACTGAGCTTGGACATTGCTAAGTTGCTTACCTTGTTGTTCTAATTGGGTTAACTCATCGACCAAGGCAGATAGACGCTGCTGGTGTTCATTACTATCGACGCCCTGATAAGCCTCAATAGCCGGATGTTCAAGTGAGCCACACAAAGGACACGCTTCATCAGGCTGTAGTTTTGCCCTATGCTCGCTCAGCGCCATGATGGTTTGTTGCTGGGCCAATAAGGTTTCAACATCCTTCTTTTGCTGTTGACTGGCACTATAACGCTGACGTAATACCGTTAATTCTTGCCCAGTACTTTGAAGTTGTTGCTGATGCTCTGCTTGTGTAAACTCAATACCCTGCCGCTCTTGTGCTAACACTTTAAAACGGCTAGCTAATTGCTCGGCTTGCTGTAAGGATAACTGCAAGCTTTGACTATCATTTATCGCTTGGTTTAAATCAGTGAGACTAAGCTCTGTCACCTTAAGGCCGCGTTGTTGGGCAATGCCCTGTGCTACTTGGCTATTAGAAAACAATTGCGCAACCTGTTCAGTTATCCCCTGCTGCAGGCTTTGTAGCTTGGTAAGTTCACTCTGACAATTAGCAATGCTATGTTGCTGATTTTGTTGTTGCTCAACAAGATTAGATATCGCTTGGCTTATGGCATTTTCTTGCTGAACTAACTTATCTCTCGCCGCTTGCTTTTGCATTAACTGTTGATATTGATTTTGCCAAAGCGGTAATTTCTCAGGCAATTGTTTTAACGCTAGCCCCTCACTCAAGAAGTCTTGCTGCTGCTTAACCTTAGTTAAGGTTTGCTCATTCGCGCTTTGTGCAACAATTAATGCTTTATCTGCACTCGCCAAGGTGTGTTTTTGCGTGACGGCAAGTTCTCGAGTTTGTTGTAGCGCTGATTCTTGATGGCTAATAGCATGTTCAAGAGGCTGAATTTTATCGTGTAACTGCTGTTCTATGGCTTTTCGGCGAATTTCTGCCTGCTCAAGCTTAGCTTTAAGCTGCGTTAAATTGCTATCGCTCTGCGTTGCTGTTTGCTCAAGTAAAACTAGCTGTTCACTCTGCTCATTCACTTGTTGTACTGCTTGTTGATATTGCAGCTGATATTGCTGCATTTGTTCAAACGGTAATCGCAGTGGCTCAGCTAACGTTGACTGTTTAAGCAAATCTAGCTGGTCTTTTGCTTGCTGCTCTTGAAGCTCAATTGCTGTTAATTGCTGTTTGGCTGTATTTAGGCTTTGTTCGTTTGCTGTATAGCTTGCACACCAGGTTTTAACTTGCTGCGCATGCTGTAACTGCTCGGTTAACTGTTTTTCTTCACTGCTCGTTTGTACAAGTTGTTGCTTAAGTTCAACCACTTGCTCATCAGCAAGTAAGTTGACACCTTGGCTCTGTGCTTGTAACAGTTTTAATGCTTCACTGGCACTTCGATGGTTATCAAAGACTTGCTTTGATATATCGCCGTATATTTCAGTGCCAGTTAATTGCTCTAGCAATTGCGCTCTTTCATTTGCCGGCGCATTTAAAAACGCGGCAAACTCGCCTTGTGACAGCATCATGGATTTAGTGAACCGCGAAAAATTAAGGCCAGTTAGCTCACTAATATCGCTACGTACAGTTTTTAGCTTATCTGATAAGATACTGCCATCAAGCCTAGCAAGCTCTGCTACAGGCTCTAATAAATTACCATCGACTTTATTTCTCGCTCGTTTTTGACTCCAAAAAGCACGATAACCTTGCCCTTTAACCTCAAACTCAACCTCGCTCATGCAATGACTGGTATGGCGAGTCATTAATTGATTTTGTTTTTTTGAGACACTCAATCGCGGCGTCTGATGATAAAGCGCTAAACAAATGGCATCGAGTATGGTGGTTTTTCCCGCCCCAGTTGGGCCGGTAATGGCAAATAAACCATTGTTATCAAACGGCGCCTCACTAAAGTCAATTTTCCAGCTGCCTTTTAGCGAGTTAATGTTTTCAAAACGTAAACTTAATATTCTCATGAATTGTGCTGTCCAACTTCTTCCACGTGAGTCACGGTTTGTTCATCTGATGATTGTTCATTTTTTAAAGCTTCACTATCAAGCTCTGGTTTAGCTTCACGCGCTTGCTCCACCCCCAAATTGCTTTGATGAGCAGTATTTGTGAGCTTTACTTGTTCAGATAATTCACCAAACAAGTGTTGTAACCGGGTCTTGCGAGCTAACTCATCATCCGTTTGCCATTCAAGTTGAGATAGTCTTGAGTCGAATACTTCTTGTAAGGATAATTCACTTAACATGCTGTTATCTTGCTGAGAAAGTTGCGCTTGTTGGCGTTGTCTTGCTTTTTTACAACGCCTGACCAGTAAAACTTCCACTGGCATATCGCTGACCAGTTCACTGACTCGTTGTGATAAATCTGTTAAGTGATCGCCATTGTCTATTTCAATATCAAGCCATGCTGCTAGTTTTTTATTAGCACTTGTCTTACTTTGAAAAACGTCAAATTCAGCGAGTGTTGTCTGAAGGTTTTTTTCCAGCTCATCGACAGAGGTTTTCACCATATACAAGGGCTGAAAACACGGCACGTTAATATCTGTTACCTGGGCAAGTTTTCCTTGCTCGAAATCAACCATTAACACACGTTTGTCTTGTTTTGCTTCATCAAAGCTTAGCGGGATGGGTGAGCCGCAATATCGAATATGTTCAGTTTGCGCTACCTGTTGAGCCCGGTGAATATGACCTAAAGCAATATAATCGGCTGGCGGGAAGGCGCTGGCAGGAAAAGCTTCTAATGAGCCAATGTAAATATCCCGCACTGAATCACTTTTACTGTCGCTAATGGATACGCCAAGTGCCGTTAAGTGACCGGTAGCAATAATGGCAACTGGACTGCCCTGCTGTTGCTCTTCGCTCTTTGCCAGCGTTAATGCGTATTGATGTAACTGCTGGTAGTGATCAGCGATTGCTTGTTGCAAGCTCTGTTGTTTATCCGCGGCTGATTGTCCGGCTTTACTTTTAACCACATCTCTTGGTCTAACAAAGGGAATAGCGCACATAATGGCCGTTGTTTGCCCTTCGCTATTTATCAGTGGGAATACTTGTTGAGTCAAGGCTTTGTCAACCGCCTCATCCGTATCATTTTCAATATCACTAGTAACAGGCACTACATGAGTGATCACTCGGGTAGATAAGCTTGCCAGCACGGCTTGCGACTCTGATAGCATAGCGACCGAGTCATGATTACCGGCAAGCACGATTAATTGGCAATCGCTAGAATGCAATTTTGCGATAAAGTCAAAGTACATTTCTCGGGCATAACTTGGCGGCGTGGAGGTATCAAAAATATCACCGGCAACAATAATGGCATCAATGTTATGCGTGCTTACTTGTAGTAGAAGCCAAGTGAGAAATTGTTGATGTTCATTTGCGCGGCTTTTGCCGTAGAAATATTGGCCTAAATGCCAATCTGAAGTATGGATAATGCGCATAAAAGCAGAAGCAGACATGTAATAAAGAATGCTAATAGTCTACCTGAAAATCAACGCTGGCAGTTTTATTTTTCTATAGATTATTAGACTTTAATTGGTTTAATGAGCTATTTTACAGCGTTTTTAGTTTATTTTGGATTAGCTCAACACCAAATGCTTCAGCTTCACAAGTAAAAGCTAGCGACCGGCTATTCATAAAGCCGTGTTCAAAAGGTGTAGTAATGCTTTTTGTTCGAGCTTTTTGTTCGATGATTCGAGCAATATCCGTTACCTCAAATGAAGCTTCTCGGATTGGAAAAATAACATCAACCAATGCGTTAGCTTCTAGTGTCAGGAATTTATCAATACGTGTTGGATAGAAACACATAAGTTGTTTATCACTAACGATATCTTGAGCAATCAGCTGCCATAGCGCGTTTGCCCCAGCACTAAAACCAATAATAAGATGCGCTTTACTTTGTACTACAGCTTGCTGTGTTATGTGTAAATACCCCTGATGATCACAATATTCGATAAAACCACTATATGCTTCACTTTCATTGTTAAATGATTGTCGCATGCCATCGTATGGATCAATGAGGAACACCTTGTGTCCTGCTTTCTTTAAAACATCGCTCAGTTTGTCTGTCGATTCACATAAACCAAAAATATCGGTCACTATTAATATATTCAAAATACCGCCTGCAGCTCTAATAATCAGTTACTAACTTGAACTATTTCGGATGAAGTTAAAGCGTTTTTTTCACAACCATGGCTAACTTTTCAATGCCATGATCTGGGGTCCAACGTTTAAATTCAACAAAACCATGCTTTTTATACAATTTTATTGCCGGGATATTAACCACTGCCGTTTCGACTGTCGTTTTTAAGAGACTATTATCAGCTAATACATAATCGATTAATTTACTGGCAATGCCTTTTCTAAAAAAGCTTGGATCCACTGTTAAACTATCAATATTTAACTGTTCATTTTCTTTAGCAAGTTCAATAACCCCAGCAAGCTCATTATTTTCTATAAAGCCATAAAAACTCGTCGTTGAATCTTCAATATTGTTCACTGTTCTTAATAATGGAGGAAAGCTTAGAACACCAATGAGTTGCGCTTCCACTTGATAGGCGTTTTGAAATACCGTAAAGATTTGTTTTGCCACTACTTTATTTGAGTTATCTAATTTTCTGATCATAATATCCCTATTATCGTCTTTAACATTGTTTATTGAGTTATCCCTGTAGTTATGCCTTCTAGGTTAAACGCGCCTATTGACTTAATGGTCATGATATTTTCATCAGTTGTAATAAAACTTTGACCGTGGCTGATAACCATATTATTTTCCTGAGTTTTTAATCTGTTCATCTTGATTTGGTTTTACGGCTTTCATGGTGAAAGATTAAGTGAAAATCTCATCACTAACTACATCGACTAATTCTAGAATCGAAAAGTAACATTGTCGATGAAATAGTATAAATTATAAAGGCATATCAAAGAAGTAATACGATTCTATAATATTAAAGGCAAATAAAAAGGGCAACTTTCGTTGCCCTTATCTAGTTTAAAAAATCGGAAACTAAACCATTACTCTGGTGTAGCTTGCAAGTTTAACGTCACACCTGAAGCTGATGAATAGCCGTAAATATCGACATACCAAACACCTTTAGCTG
>CAJXPG010000084.1 GCA_913057925.1 uncultured Colwellia sp.
ATGTGTATAAGAGACAGGATTAGTTCATCTTATTTATGCTTCACTTTTATTCACTCTAAACCAGTAAGCACCAAATAATAAACCTGCTGATACTAATACTGTTCGATAATCAATTTGCGCAATCAATACCCCTAGTGCTGCAGAGCGTGATTTTTCTTGCTCAATAGCTAACTCAGCCATATGGTCTGGAGTAATAGAGAAATAGTCTGCGATAAAGTGACCAAAAAACGGCTGTGAAATGTTTAAGTAGTGCACCACAATCGCTTCTATGACTAACAGTGCCACAATGGGTAATACTGCCCATAAAAATGGTGCTTTATTAGCATAGACAGATGCTAGCATTAACCAGCTATATAAAGGTAATAACCAGACAGCAATTGGCACTAGTGATAACCAAATATAGCCAATACCACTGATAATTCCTGCATTAGCAAACCAGCTCCATAAAGAAATATCATACCCGACAGAAAGGATGACACTCACAGCAAAAGCTAGCACTAACATTAGTAGCATTAACAGTGTTGCCGCACCAAAGAAGATCACAGGTATAACAATTGCCCCAGTAAGTAATTTACTCGCGATAGTCATGCCATCAGAGACAGGTAATGAACGCCAGAACATCACTGATTGATCGCGTCTTTCATCAAATAAACAGGTGATAAAGTAATAAACCTGCACAATAAAGCCAATGGCTATGAATGGCGTAAATAAAGCCATAGCAGAAACAAAAAAGATCTCTGATAGCCTATCCGTTTGTTGCATCTGCGTTAAACGTTCAAGTTCTTCAGCTATATGACCCACTTCATGTAAAACTGCCTGCATATTTATACCATTAAGCAGGACACTCAACAGTGGAATAAAAATAAACACACCCGCTAAAGTGATTGGTACCCACTTCAACATGCCATTAAATTCCCACAACTCTTTTTTAATTGATGCTTTCATTATTGCAGTATTCATTAGCATGTCTCCTTATTCATCACGCCGACAAAAACATCTGCCAAACTAGGAACACTTACTTTACCTAGCCCTTGTAATGTTTCTTTATCTTGATTATCAAATAACATGGTCGTTAATCCCATCATGCTATTTTTAAATAACGGTTGTAGCTCATCCGCCTGCGGTAGTTGCTCACTCGTTACAGCCACCAAATTAAAGCGGGCTTTAATGTCGTCGGTGCTTTGTGCCAGTACAATTTTACCTTGCTGGATAAAAGCGACATCTGTCAAAATATGCTCAATTTCTTCAATTTGATGCGTTGTCACTACAATGCACTTCTCTTCTGTATAAAAGTCTTCAAGTAAGTGAGTATAAAACTGGCGACGCGTTAAAATATCTAGCCCTAATGTCGGCTCATCCAATATAAGTACTTTGGCATCAATCGCTAAAATTAATGCTAGGTGCAATTGAGCAACCATACCTTTAGATAAAGCTTTTACTTTATCGTTATGAGCAATATTGGTTTTTGCTAAAAACTCTTCGGCTTTTTCAAGGTCAAAGTTAGGGTGGATATCTTGCATGTAACTTAATGCTTGCGATACTTTCAGCCATTTTGGCAAGATAGCAACGTCAGAAATATAGGCGACATCGTTAAGCATATTTACTCGGTCTTTTCTTGGGTGGTGTCCTAAAACACTAATATCACCTTCAAAATCCGTTAAACCTAAAATAGACTGTAAGCAAGTAGTTTTACCTGCGCCGTTCGGGCCAACTAAACCGACAATTTGACCAGCACTTAACGATAAATTTACCCCCGACAACACCTTTTTGCTGCCATACGATTTATTTAAGTTTGAAATTGAAATAAGAGATTCCATACTTAGCCCTCCACAGGGTTATTTACATTTGCCGATAATAACTGCTCTGCTGACAGTTTTAATCGTGAAATTTGGTTAAGTATTTCAGGCCATTGGTGTGACAGAAAACTCTCCCGCTCTCTATCCAACATAAGCTCTTGTGCGCCAGGCATAACAAAAAGTCCTTTTCCACGTTGTTTTTCCACTATCTGTTCATCCTGTAACATTTGATACGCCTTTGAAATTGTAATCGGGTTAAGCTGATATTCAGCAGCGACTTTTCTTACTGAAGGTAAAGCTTCACCTTCTTTGATATAACCATCTAATATGCGAGTAACGACTTGCTGATAGAGTTGCAGGTATATCGGTTTTTCTGGATCCCATTGAGGTGTCATATCCTTTTTCCTTAAATCAAACCAAAACAATAACAGTGTTATACACCACCAACACACCATAACACAAGCACGCTTTGGATCTTTTTTTATTAAACTTAATAATTAAAACTAACAAAAAACACCTAACCTGCTGATAATATAGAAATTAACATAAAGACGAAATTATATTTAGAGAATGTAACAATTAATGAATAATTGTTGTTATAGCTTGGCAGAATGGTTTGTACTGTTTAACCAACACACCCCTGCCCGCCAAAAAAGCATAAAAAAACCGCCGATAACTTAAAAGTTATCGGCGGTTTTAAATTTGCTCTACTGCTCTAGCGATAAAGCAGAAGCAGCTTAAGTAAGCAGGATTTTGCTAAGCTTACTTATGGTAAGGCTTACTTAAGCGATGTACAGATTCAATAAAGTGACCAGCATGCTCTGGGTTCACATCGGGATGAATACCGTGACCTAAATTAAATACATGGCCTGTACCACCTTCACCAAAACCTGCTAGAATTTTTGAAACTTCTTGTTCAATGCGTGGTAATGGAGCGTAAAGCATTGATGGATCCATATTACCTTGTAAGGCAACTTTATCACCAATACGTGCTTTAGCGTTTTCAATATCGATTGTCCAATCAAGACCAACAGCATCACAACCAGTTGCCGCGATTTTCTCTAACCACATGCCACCATTTTTGGTGAATAGCGTTACTGGCACTTGACGACCTTCGTTATGACGAGTTAAACCGTCAACGATTTTTGCCATGTACTGTAGTGAAAACTCATTGTAATCACGTGGTGACAATACGCCGCCCCAAGTATCAAATACCATTACAGACTGAGCGCCGGCAGCAATTTGGGCATTTAAATAACTAATCACTGAGTCAGCTAACTTATCTAGTAATAAATGCAGAGTTTGTGGCTCAGCAAACATCATCTTTTTGATCTTAGTGAAACCTTTAGAGCTACCACCTTCAATCATGTAAGTTGCTAATGTCCATGGGCTACCAGAAAAGCCAATTAAAGGTACTTCACCTTTTAGCTCTTTACGAATAGTACGCACTGCATTCATTACATAACCTAATTCATCTTCTGGATCAGGTACGGCAATTTTATCTACATCAGCTTTACAAGTAATAGGACGTTCAAATTTAGGACCTTCACCTGTTTCAAAGTATAAGCCTAAGCCCATAGCATCAGGAATAGTTAGAATATCACTAAATAAAATAGCGGCATCTAATGGAAATCGTCGTAAAGGTTGAATCGTTACTTCACATGCTAGCTCAGCATTTTTACATACCGACATAAAATCGCCCGCATCTTTACGTACTTCACGATATTCAGGTAAATAACGACCCGCTTGACGCATCATCCATACCGGCGTGTAATCTACTGGTTGCTTTAATAGCGCACGTAAATAGGTATCATTTTTTAATTCTGTCACCAATAGTTCCTCTTATTCTCTTACTTGGTCTTTGCAGCTATTAAAAATTAACAATAACGCTACTACAAAAACTGACTTGATTTGTTGCGAGCCTGCATCAATTAGCAAAACATCGCGGATGTTTTAATGATGCGCAGTTTAGCATCGACCAGGCTTTTGATCTATGCGCTAAATCAACTCACTTAAAAAAAGCTAAACAGAAGAATAAATATATAAATTCATCTAACAAGCATAAAAGTTCAATTTATTTTATTTTTTTTATATTGCTAATTTTACGCTTGATTTCTACCAACAAACTTTGAATCAACAACTTAGCGCACTCAACTTGTTAGACCAGTTCACTACGAAAAAAGTCGTGGAGTTTATGCTCTACTAAAGTTGTTGCATGGTAAAAAATGCTTTGATATAAAATGCCTGCGCTACAGAAAACCAATAATAAAAACAAAATAAAAACAAAATAAAAACAGAAATTAATTAGAGCTAACAAATAAAAATAATAAAAAACATTAGCTGGAAATTAATAATAAGAAGCTTGTTCAACAAGACCAATATGCGAGCATTTCAAGCCTTTCTCTTTGAGAAAGGCTTTTTTATTTGTCCGTGATAAAGCCTTTAGCTAGGTTTAAAAACCCATAAAACCTTACCCTGTATTTGTGCCTTCCCCACAGGCCCTAACTTCTCAATTGGCACACTACTCTTATGATGCCCTTTTAGCCAAAATAAGCCGTTTCTATCAACTTTAGCCAGTGTCTTAACAATAACCCCGTATTTAGGATGAAAGACTTTAAGCAAGCAACCCTCTTTAAGATTACAAATCTTCAACCAAGGTACAATAAACACATAGCTGTTTTCAGGGATCCTCGGTGCCATGCTGACGCCTGTTACCTTACAAAAATGAAAACCTAACATAGTAAACTCTCCCGTATAAAGTGCTATCAAGCTTTACACTGATAATGCCGGATAAACGATATTCTGCGCAGGTGGATATGGACAAGTTGCAATATAAGTATTGACTTGCTTTGTTGTCCAAAAAATCTCAGCGAAGCGGTTAACCAAAGCTAATAATGCTAAAGCATCTTCTTTACTTATATGTTGCTTAGCTTTTGAGCTTGCCAGCATGATGTTATGAACTAAGTCATGTAATTCAGGAAATTGTTTGATTTGTGGCGCTTTAAAATAATCACCCCAGATGATGTTGATCTCTTCTTTTACTTTTAATCCATGCTGTTCTTTTTGATTAACACAACGCAAAAATTGCGCTTGCTGCTCTAGGCTCAGTGACGAACTTGTCTGCAACTCACCCAGTAAGTCAACCATTCGAATAATCGTCAATGCTGCTATTTGTGCACTAATTGGATCGTATACTTTACAAGGAATATCGCAATGCGCTGAAACCTGCTGAAAGCAAAACTTTGTGTCTATCCTTGCCAAAATATCGTACAGCATAACTACCTCCTATCTGACTTTTTATTCGTGGCACTTGAATCGGTGATCTCTTTAAATACCACCACTACAGCAGCAATAATAAAAGGAACTAACCACAATAAATGTATCAAGCCAGCGCCTGCATCGTTGTGATCGTGCCCTGGATGTGCCAAAGCAACAGCACTCAATAAGATGGTTAATAACATCACCGCTAAGAAAAAAAATAATATTTTCATTTGCTTATCCTTAATTTTGAAAAATTAGTGTATTACTGGCTGGTTATCATTTATTGCAACTGCCATTTTTTGTAGTGATGACAAGCAACCATCACAAGCAGGGTATTTTTTACTGAATGCCAACATAGGCGTCAGCGTTATTTTTAAGGCGCGCAGAGCAAAGAAATTTAACGAATCACCATATTGGCTTTGCTGCGAGAGTTCGGTCATACGTTGATGGGGGATTTGCAAATACCTAAAGGCAAGCTTAGGTTGTTCTTGCGTTTCATATAGCACTGCTAAGTTATGAAAAGCACTGACCCAAGCCATTAACAGCTCAAAATCATTACTATTTTCTTGCCAATATTGTTCTATACATTCAATAGCTTGATGATAGTTTTCTTCTGCCTTTTCAAAATTCTGCTGATTAAAGCAGGCATTTGCGTTTATTAATAATGTTTGCCAAAGAGTCATAGCTACAAATCAATCAAATGAGAATGATTCTCATTGTATTTTGGTTTTTGTCATTTGTAAAGCTTTTATAGAAACCTATCTGCTCAGCATGAATTCACGCTACACCTGCATAGATAAAAGCTCAGCTATTTTGTTAGCATCGTCAACGCGACAAGTTAACTATATAGCTACTTTATAAAAAACACTGACAGATATTATTTGCTATAAAGCCCTTAACATTATACTTTGGTCTATTATCTACTGAACAAGTCTAATCCATTAAACCCCACTACACAGAAGAGAAAGAGTTAACCTATGAATGCACCTCAACGCGATATCACCTTACGATTTTTAGCCGAACCACAAGATGTTAATTTTGGTGGTAAAGTGCATGGTGGTGCGGTTATGAAATGGATTGATTTAGCTGCATATGCATGTGCCGCAGGTTGGAGTGGCCGATACTGCGTAACGGCTTATGCTGGTGGCATACGCTTTGTTGCACCTATTCATGTTGGTAGTTTGGTCGAAGTTGAAGCAAAAGTGATTTATACCGGAAACTCGTCGATGCATATTGCTTTAGAAGTAAATGCCTGTGATCCTAAATCTTTAAATCGTCGTTTAACCACACACTGTATTGTTATCATGGTTGCCGTTGACCAAAATGGTCAATCTGAAAGAGTTCCGCAGTGGCAACCTGAAACAGAAGCGGACAAAAAACAACATGCTTCAGCGGTGAAGTTAATGGAAATGCGCAAACAGATTGGCGATGAAATGCAGATATTTGTAGAGTAAATTCTCCGCAATAAACCTAGTTAGCACAAAACTATGGATTCCGGCCAAGAAAACGCCGGAATGACGGTAGTGATGTTTGTCGCTATCGAATTAATCAACTAAAAATTCAACGCTAGCTTTGTCATACTCCAGCGCCCGACTGTGAGTCCAATGCTATTATTACCAACCCCCAGTGTCCTCCCGAGCACCCCACGCTAAGATTGTCATTCCCGAAGTGTTTTTCGGGAATCTAGCGCTTAGAAATCAAAGCAAATGAAATAAGCAGCAGCAAAGAAAAATTACCTTTAACTCCATAGTTATAAGAAGTCTTACTCTGACTCACCTTCAGTAAGGGCTTTCAATTGCGTTTTCACATCAATCCACTGCGCCATATATTGGGTACTTTTATGGTGATGATGGTTAAGCATACCGCCAATAAAGTTTGCTTTTCTATGCTGTTCAATATTAGCTTCGAGCTCTGTTAAGCAATCCGCTAATTTGGCTAGAATAGCTTTTTGCTGGTACATAAGCTGAGCGTTTTGTTGCCCTAAATCACTCGCTGCCTGCCAAGCGTGCTGATCTTGGTAAAGCTTCACCGCTGCATCAGCAATAGCTTGCGGATCATTAGCGACAGTGCCAGGCCAAGCTAACTCTGTTTGCATACTCTCAATACCAATATCCGTGGTAACCGATGGTGTTTGACAATACATTGCCTCAGCTAACTTCCCTTTAATGCCTGCACCAAAACGCAGCGGCGCTAAACACACTTTTGCATTTTGCATGGCAAGCACGGCATCATCAACCCACCCTTTTACTAAGAAGCCTGACTTTTCATCATGTAAGTCAGTTGCTTTCGGTGGTGGATAAGCACCATAAACATTGAGTTTAACACTGGGAAGTTGCTTACGAATGAGCGGCCATATTTGTTGTTTTAGCCATAACACTGCATCCCAATTAGGTGCATGACGAAAGTTACCAATGACCATAAAATCATTACGCTGTTGGTATGTTGGGTTTTGCTGAGTGAGTTGCGCTTGGCTCAGCATAAAGGGACAATAATGAATAAGACCTTTATCTACTTTGAATAGACGGTGTAGCAATTCAACTTCAACCTTGGAAATCATTAAGCTGACATCAGAGCGAAAGATTGAAGCAACTTCTCGCTTAGCCATTTCACTGGTCAGCAAATCATCTTCAGTCATAGCGAGTTTTTGTTTGTACGCTTGATGACGCGCATTACGCAATGAAAATAAATCTTCGGTATCGAGTATTTTAATTGCTTTTGGGCATTGCTCACTAACACGCCAGCCAAATTGCTCTTCCATCATAAAGCGGTCAAACATTACTGCACTTGGCTGTAATTCGGCAATAAAGTCATCAAAGCTAGTACAGTTTAATTGGATGTTTTCTACAGCGATATTTAACGTTGTTAGGTCAACCATATGCTCAGTTTGTTGAGCAGGACTAGCAAAGGTTATTTGGTAATGTTGCGATTGGAAAAAATGGATCAACTGCATCATACGACTACCTGCCGCAGAAGAGTTAGGCTCTGGCCAGACGTAGCCAATAATTAGAAGTTTTTTCATTATTTTGATGTTAACCAATAACTCTTATTTTCAATGGACTAAATATTCAATTACATCGTTGTTTTCAATCACAATAGCGAACTATTGCTCAATCAAACGCCTTGTTCTTGAAAATTTATTCTAATTGAATTGATATTTTTTCAAAAGAAAAGCCATCAGTAAATAATTACTGATGGCTTTATATTTTTCATTAGCTATTTATTAACTAGTGAGCTGCGTGGTCATGACCTTCAGCTTTTGGTGCTTCTTCAGATTTTTGAATCTCTAATAATTCAACTTCAAATTCTAGTACTGAGTTACCAGGGATACGTGGTGGGTTACCGTTAGGACCGTATGCTAAATCTGAAGGAATAGTGAACTTGTACTTAGCGCCTACAGGCATTAATTGTAGACCTTCAGTCCAACCTTTAATAACACGGTTAAGTGGGAAAACAGCTGGTTCGCCACGTTCACGTGAACTATCAAATGTTTCGCCATTCAAGAAAGTACCAACGTAATGTACTTTAACAGTATCAGTTGCAACAGGCTTTTCACCTTCACCAGCATTGATAACTACATATTGAATACCAGATTCAGTCACTGTAACGCCTTCTTTTTTAGCGTTATCTTCAAGGAATTTAGCACCTTCAGCTAAGCTAGCTTCAGAAGCAGCTACAGCAGCAGCGGCTTGTTTTTCTTTCATCGTAGCATCAAGGTTCATTAATAAGGCTTGAATTTCTTCTTTTTCAATAACCGCTTTACCTTCAATGCTGTCAACAAAACCACGAACGATTAGCTCTTTATCTAATGATAAACCTAATTTGTCATGCTCTTCTAGGTTACGTTGCATGTACATACCAATTGAAGCACCTAAGCCGTATGCTTGTTTTTGAACTTCAGTATCAAGTACTGGTGCCTTTGGCTCTGCTTCAACAGCTTTTTCGTTACAACCAACAACGGCGACAAGCGCAAGTGCTACTAGGGTAGGTTTAAACAATTTCATTTATATCTCCATTAATACATTACAATTGGAGAGTTACCCCAATTAACAAATCTTAACTTTGTATGGTGACGCTTGAGCAATAATTCAAGATAACACTAAACAAATTTAAAAAAGAACTTATACTAACGATAATTGTACTAATTAAAAAGTATTAATATTTTGTTAAAATGTAATCAGTTACTTACTCTCATCTTATTGCTTGTGCTAAGTGCTTGTAAGCCCACCACACAAGAGCCTTTGCAACGTTTTCAACAGTCTGTTGAAGGTGCTTATGCTGGACAAATATCTAGCGATGCTAAGTTCTCGGTGATTTCATCTATCCATCATGGTTTAAGCGTGTGGGATCTAACAACAAACCAACGACTTTATAATTGGGCACAAGAACAAGACACCAGTGATAACTTAGTACTTTCGATAGATATCAGTGATAACGCAAGCCATGTGCTTACCGCCAATAGAGAAAATTTTGCTTTATGGAACCTTAAAACGGGCAAGTCTGAAGGCTATTGGCAAGTACGCGAATCAAATATTAGGGACATTGCCATTAGCAATGGTGGTGATTACTTACTTATCGGAAAAAGTAACGGTACGGTAGTACATGTCGCCGTTGATACCGGTAGACGATTAGAGTTTTTAGGGCATAAAGAAAAAATTAATACCGTCGATATGTTACCAAACGGTCGCGTTGCTATGTCTGGTGGCAATGATTTTATTGCCTACGTTTGGGACACTCAATCTGGACAGGTAGTATATCAATTGAACCATAGTTCGCGAGTTTCTAAAGTTGCTCTTGATGCTAAGGGGCGCTTTGCCTTTTCAGCTGATAGCATGAAAGGTGCTTATATTTGGGATTTAAAAACCGGTAAACGTATTAGTAGCTTGCAGGAAACTAAGCGTCATGAGGTTTTTAGTTCTGTGCGATTTTCTCCTGATGGTAAAACCATGATCACTGGCGCAGCAACTAGAAAGGTCAGCATTTGGGATATCGCCACAGGAAAACGCAAATCTCATTGGTTTGTTACCCCTAAAGAAGCAAAAAGACCAACAGGTGCGGTTGTGTATAGTGTCGCATTTGGCGATAATAATAACCTACTTACCATAAGCTCATCAGGATATGTTGAATCATGGCCAATCACGAAATAACTTTAAGCGCACACAGCGCCAATGCCAACTACGTTCAACAGCTAGAAGAGCGTGTCGACGACTTAGAGTCACGTAATGTCTTTCAAGATGATGTTATTGATCAATTAAGTGAAGAGTTGGCTGCCCATCAACATCAGATTGCCGAGTTGAAACAGCAAATACAATTAGTAGCTAATCGCCTGAAGGATGCTGGTAGCTTATCTAACGATAAAGAAGAAGTAGAACCGCCACCACCACATTATTAATAAATATTAACAATCTAAATCATAGTAAAATAAATCACTAACATTGTAATTTGAAGCGGTATAGCTTAATTAGAAAGAGCACAGAGTTGATGACTATCAGTGAGTACTTTTGATGCACTAATTAGGCAATACAGCAATAAATTACGTATTATCAGGGTTTAAACACCCCGATAACCTGCTCATGTTCACGTACTACATTTTCAACTTGGGCTTCTGTTTGTACCATTTGCTCGCCACAACTGACACAAGTTACTTTTTCTACACCGTCTTCTTTCGTTAAAGCCATAGTGTCCATCGCTTTACATTTAGGACAAACGGCACCAGCGATAAATCTTTTTTTATGGGCTTTGCTCATGAGTTTCTACTTCTTATTCACTAAATCCAGAATTATCGCTATTTTACCTTGAATAGTGCCTATAGGAAAAGCGACAATGCACGGGCATTTTTTAAACGGCCATATTCTATAACTCACCATGGCATTTTACCGAGGAATTACCATTGATCACAGCAACTGATTTAAGCTTAGATAGAGGCGCAAAAAACCTCATAAAATCATCTAGCTTTACTATACACCCGAATCATAAAGTCGGTTTAGTAGGCAGTAACGGCTGTGGTAAGTCTTCACTTTTTGCCGCCTTACTTGGTGAATTAGCACCAGATAGTGGTGACTTGTCGATGCCAGCAAGTTGGGATATTGCAACCGTTAAGCAAGAAACCCCATCATTAGAACAAACAGCACTTGATTATGTTATGGATGGCGATAAAGAGTTTCGTCAATTAGAGCAAGAGTTAGAGCAAGCGCGTATCACTGAAAACGGTAACCTTGAAGCAACCATTATTAATAAAATAGACACCATTAATGGCTATAGCTTACCTGCCCGTGCGGGTGAATTGTTACATGGTTTAGGTTTCCTACAGTCTCAACTAGACAACCCTGTTAAAGATTTTTCCGGTGGTTGGCGTATGCGCTTAAACTTGGCGCAAGCGTTAATATCTCGCGCTGACTTGTTATTACTCGATGAGCCAACCAACCACTTGGATTTAGATGCGGTTATTTGGTTACAACGTTGGTTGAAGCGTTTTACTGGCACCTTAGTGCTAATTTCACATGACCGAGACTTTCTTGATACCGTTATCGGGCAAATTCTACATATTGAGCACCAACGCGCTAAGCTATATAGCGGTAACTACACCGCTTTTGAGCGCCAGCGTGCAGAACATTTAGCCCAGCAAGATGCGCAATTTCAAAAGCAGCAAAAAGAGGCCGCACACCTTACCGCTTTTGTTGACCGCTTTAGAGCAAAAGCAAGCAAAGCCAAACAAGCACAGAGTCGCTTAAAGCGTTTAGAAAAGTTACCCAACTTAGCACCTGCGCATGTAGATACCCAGTTTACTTTTAGCTTTGAAGAGCCTGAGAGTCTTCCATATCCATTATTATCTCTTGATGATAGTCAGTGTGGTTATCCAAAATCTGAGCATGGCGAGCAAACCATCATTCTTGAGAAGGTTGGTTTAACGTTAGTTCCTGGCAGCCGAATTGGTTTACTAGGCCGAAATGGTGCGGGTAAATCGACATTAATCAAATCCTTAGCTGGTGAAATAGCGTTAATCAATGGTGAGCGTTATTGCGCACAAGAGTTAAAAATAGGTTACTTCTCACAGCATCAACTTGAACAATTACACCCACCTTCAAGTCCAGTTGATCATATTTTACGAGCAAAACCAGCACTAGGCGAGCCACAAGCTCGTACCTTTTTAGGAAAGTTTGGCTTTAGTGGTGATCAAGCGTTATCGCAAGTAGCTACCATGTCTGGTGGTGAAAAAGCCCGTTTAGTACTGGCGTTAATCGTGTTAGAAAAACCTCAATTATTACTACTCGATGAACCGACTAACCATTTAGATTTAGAGATGCGCCAAGCATTAGTGATGGCGCTGCAAGGTTTTGGTGGCGCAATTATACTAATTGCTCATGATAGGTTTCTTTTAGAGTCTTGTGTCGATGAATTTTACTTAGTTGCCAACGGTAAAGTCAGTGACTTTAGTGGTGATATCGATGATTACCAGCAATGGCTCAATGAAGATAAAAAACTCACTGTTAAATCGGTTAAAAGTTCTGAGCCTAGTGCTGACAAAGGTTTAGACAAAAAACAGCTGCGCCAACAACAAGCTGAACTGAGAAAAAAAGCAGCGCCTCTTAAAAAGCAAGCGGACAAGTTAGAGAAAAAAATCCATCAATGGCAAGATGAGTTAGCTAAAGTTGAGACTTTGCTTGGTGATAGTGAAATGTATCAAGCAGAGAGAAAAAGTGAACTTACCGAGTTACTGAAGTCTCAAGGAAATTTGAAAAGCGATATTGAAGAGAATGAAATGGAATGGCTTGAGCTTGCAGAGCAAATTGAAGAAATCATGTCTGCTGCCAGTTAACAGCCCACGCCCAATAACAAAATTTCGACTTTAACCTTTCGACTTTAATTAAGTAGGCTAACTAAGTGCTCTTAAAAAAGAGCGCTTATCTCTTGTTGCTTATTACAATAGCAGCTTCTTATACCTTACCTCTTTCGTAAACATTAAGCATTTCAACTACACTACTCTAAAGCCGCCTAGGTTTACACATTCAGCCTATTACCCTAGCTAATCAGACGCCTATCTTCATGGTTTGTAACAATAATTGAGAAAAATATGCCGGTATTATCCGTTCTTTCATGTAACTCAGATAAGTTCTGAGCTACACTTATTTTATCGCTGTAACAACGACCAAGGAATATTATGTCTAAAATCATAACAAACATTAACAGCAAACTTATATTACCGCTCTTGCTATTAATCAGCATTATCGCCCCTGCTCAAGCCAATGATCTCGACAATGGAATTTATGAACTAAACCGTGGTGAGTTTAATGCGGCAATCGAACAATTTCGTCCGCTCCTTAGTGAAGGTTATGCACCTGCCCAATATCAAATGGCAATAATGCACCAACGGGGTTACGGTGTTCCTAAAGACGGTATGAAAGCTCTAGAGCTATTTCAACTTGCTGCGGCGCAAAACTACCCTGATGCGCAATTTGAATTATCCTTGATTTACACCGACGGTAAATTAGTAAAAAAAGATCTTAAAAAGGCATTTGAATTAACTCAAAAAGCAGCAAATAAAGATTTAGCCAGTGCCCAATTTAACTTAGCGGTAATGTATGCCAATGGTGCTGGTGTTAAGCAAGATGATTTTAAAGCATCACGTTGGTATAAAGTTGCCGCAAATCAAAACTATGTCCTTGCTCAATATAATTTAGCTTTGCTTTACAGCGAAGGTAAAGGTGTCGAGAAAAGCATTGAGATGTCTTATGTATGGAACACTATCGCTTCATGGAACGGCTACCCTAATGCAGAGACTAGTCGTATTTTGGATGAGAGAGCAATGCATAAAGGCGCAAGTTACAACAAAATTGAAGTGAGCATAGAAAAAGCGACGAAGATTTACCAAAACATAAGAGAGCAACAAGACCTTAAAGCAAAAATGGATGAAAAGCAGAGCTTCTATTGATCTAAATCAGCTTTATATTTGAGCAAGTTAATTACACTAGGTTTATTAAGAATGACCTAGAAAATTTGGAGCTCAATATGAACTTATTATCAATGTTAGTAAATGATCCTGTAGTGATGTTCTCTTTTGGTGGATTAGCCATAGTACTCGCTATTTGTAGTTACTATGTTTATTACTTTATTAAACATATTCAAGAAGATAGTGAAAGCCACTAAAACAGTACAAGTCAAACAATACAACCCTCACCTAAGGTAAGCTAAATTTTTGTAGACTGACTATACTTATTATTAGTTAGTAATAGTTTGCCAAGGTGTGGATATGTTGTCAGTCAAGCAGTCATCTAATCAATTAAGCTTTATTGAAAAGCTTAACCAACAACGTGAAGCACAAGCCGAAAAACTTGCCTCTGGCAAACGCATCAATAAAGCCGCCGATGATGCTGCAGGCTTACAAATAGCTAATAGACTTACCAGTCAAATCAATCAAAACCAGCAACTCAATTTTAATGCCCAAGACCAAGCTAATATAAATAATGTTGAAGCAGGCGTTTTAGCCGCTATCAACGAAGGCTTACTGCGAGCTGAAGAATTATCAATCCAATCAGGTAACCCTCTTTACGACGATAGTGCTATACAAGGTGAATTAGACCAAATCACAGAACAAATTAACACCGTCGCAAGTACAGTTTTAGGTCAAAATAATTTTATTGGTGGCCTTGATGCGAGTGACCCTACAAATACTCAGGCAATATTAAAAGATACTTCAACCGTTGTTAATGAAAGCGCCAGTGCTTTAGGCGCAGAGAACAATGCTTTAGCCAGCCAAGTCGCGACTTATCAAACTAGCATTATTAATACCAGTGAGTCTCGTTCACGAATTGAAGATACTGATTATGCCGCATCAACAAGTAAGCAGGCAAAAAATGAAGTACTGTTACAAAGTGCTATTTTGATTAAAAAAGATGAAGAGGAACGTAAGGGCTTATTGTTTAACAAATTAGTGTAGAGCTAGTGCCTTAATCAAGAGTACAATGCACTATGGCCCAATAAATATTGATAAACACGCATTTATGATAATCCCTTTAGACCAAATTCCTAACGAAACCTTGCTCGCGATTATAGAAGAGTTCATTTTACGAGAAGGTACTGATTACGGTGATGAAAACATCAGTAAGGAAACTAAAATATCTCAAGTAAAAAAGCAGCTAGAGCAAGGCAGTGCTGTGCTTGTGTATTCTGAGCTCTATGAAACCGTGAACATTTTACCTAAAGAGCAATTTCAAGAAGGCATGGAAGAACAAAACTAACCATTTTTTTACTCTGCTTTTCTACAGCTTGTCTATACTTGAAGAAAGTTAAATCAACTTGATGAGAGTGTAGGTTTCATGACAATCATGGTAGCCCTTAAGCGTATTATTTTACTATGTTTTCTTTTCCCATTATTAGCTATGGCAACCAGTAAAGATACACTAATTGTCAGCTATGGCGATCATAACTCAGCTCCTTACGCCGTTGAGCAAGGAGAGGTATTATATAGCGGTATTATTAAAGATATTGCAACTGAGATTGCTGATGAATTAGATATCAACATCTCATTCTTTAAAACACCAAGAAAACGTACCGAGCGCTATTTAGAAAATGAAACCGTACACTTGGTAATAATAAGTAACCCTGCCTGGCTTAAAAACAGTAATAAATTACAATGGAGTGAAACAGTTTTTGTCGAGAAAGATATCATAGTAACTCGCGCTGACAATACTCATATTTACCAAGAATTAGCTGATTTAAAAGGCATGATTATTGGCACAATAAGAGGATTCACCTACCCCAACTTACAGCCATATTTTGACAAAGAGCACTTTGTTCGCTATGACGTAAGTAACTTGCAAGTGAACTTTATACGCTTAGAGCTTAACCGTATTGATGCCTTAGTAGATGCTGATGTCGCAATAAATTACCACCTGCTAAAAAGCGAAAAATCCAAAGCTTATCGGGTGTTACCGATAGTGGTTAGCGAACATAATATTCAAGCGGCACTTTCGCCCAACGCGCCGGTATCCCTTGAAGACTTTAATAAAGCATTAATAAAGCTCAAAGAGCAAGGCGTTATTGCCGCGATTTTGAAGAAATACCAACTTGAAGAAAAATAGCATAAAAAAACCAGTGAAAGTCACTGGTTTTTACTAATACTCACAAGCAATAAAACGTTGAGAGTAAGGTGATACTTAGCGTTTAACCTTTAGCGTTAGTGCTATCAAAAATTTTATCAGCTGATGCAGCAACAAAACCGGTATAAAGCTCACCATTAGCCAGCGGGTAGCGCTTAGCAAACTCATAAAAACAACTAGGGATTTCCATTGTTTTATCAGTAAAATTAACAGGTGCTTTGTCCGCTAAGGTTGATGATTGCTCAAGTTTCACTTGCTCATCACCTTTCACTTCACCGCCATTAGTGTTTAAGGCATATCCCGCCGCTTTTAATGCAGAGTTTACCGCAAGAATGTCATCATAACCTGCTAAGTGGTTAATGCTAACAGTGAAGTGGTTTGCTCGATAGCCCCAAGCAGCAAGCCATGCTGCATATTCACTTTCTGCTAATAAGATTTGGTAATCTGCTGAACTAATTTCCCAAGGACGACCCGAGAACAGGAAATCGGCTTTATCACTGATATTTTCCGGTAGCTGATCAATTAGCTTAGTGATAATCGCTTGTGCTTGCTCAGAAAACTCTTCTACGCGCAATTCACTAATAAACACTTTTGGCATAGTGCTGTCACTATGTTCGAAGTGTTTTGCATCTAGTTTTTTCGCGGCAAAATCATATTGGCCGCACTCGGTGTAACCTAAAGCTAGCAAGCCTTTAGCTAGCTGCGCTAAGTTAATTTTAGGGTGGTTAAAAGTACGGTATGCAACATGATCATTAATTACATCGCTGCCATTACCTAAAAGTTGGTGGATTTTTTCAGCTGATGGAGTTACATCAATATACTGTTGCCAAATATCTTTAAATAGCGCGCTAACTTGAGCTGTCATAATTTTTCCTTTGCATTACTTATTGAGATTTACTAATTGAAATTTACTAATTGAATTAATATTTTTATCACTAACTTTTAAAAAAAAGTTATTGTTTAACTTCAAACTAACAACTAATACTGAACATAGTAAAAGCTTAATAGCTGAAATTTTTGCAGATAGCAAAACAGTCGGAAAAATAACAAGGAGGTATTTTGGCGGACAGCACAAGCTATCTGCCAAAGTTTAGATTTGGTCAATACTTTTAAAGAAACAAGGACGATGCCCTGCTTGGTGGTGCGATGTGTGCTTTTTTAAAATGCTGGATAACATAGCTAAATTAATTGACCTGATCACAATTTTGAGAAGTTAGCGTTGTGCTAGCTCCGGTTAAGTTCGCTAATTTAGCACAGTTCTTAAACAAAACGAACTACTTCGTATAGCCAGTTAAAAAAAATACTGAGAGGTTACTGGCTAGTTATCTGTTATTCATATACTTTTCTATGCGGTTTAATTATTTTTTGCCAAGGAAAGTCTCTTGCTCCTAAACTGACAAAGTCGGGGTTTAGTAAACTTTCCCGTTTATTGTAACTTAGCGGCTTAAACTCACTATCAATAATGTCGCCACCAGCTTGTTCTAAAATACACTGGCTAGCGCCGGTATCCCACTCACCGGTAACACCAATACGTAAATAACAATCTGCACCACCTTCAGCAATCAAACAGTTTTTTAACGAGCAGCTGCCTAGCGCAACATAATCATAGTCATAATCAGTATTTAAATATTGCCCCATCAGTGCAAGTTGTTGCCGTCTGCTAATAGCCACTTGAATCCGACGGTTTTCTTGATATTGTGCCACTCGAATTGCATGACTTGCTTGGCTATTATCTTTGAACGCGCCGAGGTTTTTCTGACCGTAATAAGTTAGGCAATGATCAGGGGCGTGAATAACACCTATGGTCGGCCAGCCGTTTTCAACGAGCGCAATATTTACGGCGAAGTCACCGCTGCCGATAATAAACTCCCCTGTTCCATCAATAGGATCAAGCAACCAATAGCGTGACCAGTCTTTGCGCTCACTTAAAGTAACCGCACCAACTTCTTCAGATATGATTGGAATATCTGGAGTCAGGGTTTGCAGCTGATCCATCAAAATATCATTTGCGGCAATATCAGCACTGGTTACCGGGCTTTCATCAGCCTTCGTTTCAGCGGTATAGTTTCCTTGACGATAATACTTCATTACTTCAATGCCAGCTTTTTTAGCGCTTTCTAAGGCAATATTTAGTAATTTCTCTTGGCTCATCATTCTACCCCGTTCATCGTTGCTCCAGTACGTTATTACTTATCGATTATTTCTCAAGTAAATCTCGTACTAACATTAATGCTGCAATACTGCGTGCTTCGGTAAAGTCTGCTTGTTGTAATAAGGCTTTATAGTCTTTTATTGACCAATATACCAATTCTAAAGGCTCTGGCTCATCGCCTTCTAACTTGGCAGGATAAAGCTCTCTAGCTAAATAGATAGTCATTTTGGCGTTAAAAAAAGCAGGTGCCATCATCAATTCAGTAACTTTCTCTAGCTGCTCACTACCGTAGCCTATCTCTTCTTGTAGCTCTCTATTGGCCGCTTGCTCGGCCAATTCACCTTCATCAATTAACCCTTTAGGAAAGCCCAAAATATAGCTATGTGTACCGGCACAATATTCACGCACTAAAAGCATGGTTTCGTCATCAATCATAGGGATGACCATAACAGCCCCTCGACCAGTACCCATCATGCGTTCATACTGGCGTTGCTCGCCATTACTAAACGTTAGATCTATTTGCTCAATAGCAAACAAGGCACTTTTGGCAACTTGTCGTCGATTAGTAATGATTGGTAATAGATTTTTATCAGTCATATTTCTAACTATATGAGTTAACTGTTATTCCTTAGATGCTCCTATAATGACACGATAAACAATACTTTTGGAATAGCAAAATGTTAATATTTATTGCAGTTAATTTTATTCAGGAGATGGGCCAATATGGCAGCTATTAATTGGTCAGAAATTTCGACCGTATTACTCGATATGGACGGTACAATTTTAGATTTACATTTTGATAATCAGTTTTGGCTAGAGCATTTGCCACTGCGTTACAGTGAAAAAATGTCAATTTCTATTGAGGCTGCAAAAGAAAAATTAAAAGCCGACTACCTTGCAGTGGTTGGTACCATTGAATGGTATTGCCTTGATTACTGGGCAGAGCAAACACAATTACCAATAAGAGAATTAAAAAGAGAAATTCAGCACCTTATTCAATTACGTAGTGACGCTAGAAATTTTTTGTTGGCGTTAAAAGCCAGTGGTAAAGACGTGGTACTGGTTACTAATGCGCACCCTGACTCACTATCACTTAAAATTGAGCGTACTCAGTTAGATCAATATTTTGATTCGCTATATTCGACGCATGAATTTGGAGCTACCAAAGCTGTCTCTTATACACATCTGACGCTGCCGACGATCTACTCTGTG
>CAJXPG010000085.1 GCA_913057925.1 uncultured Colwellia sp.
CATAAATACGATTTCGTAATGACGCATTACGAGCTCCTTACGGTTGTAGCCTCATTATCTGGCTCAGCCAACACCAGTTGAGGCAAGGAACAAAAAAGTTCAGGCTGAATTAAGGAGGCGTATTGTAGGGAAAACAACCAACAATAGCAAGCATTAACTAAGCGATAGCCGTTAACCGCTAAAGTCGTTAACCGATTGGCTCTATATTAACAATTTCAGAGCGGTTTAAGGTGATTTTATAGCGCTGCAGTGACTCTTCGCCCTTACAAAAATGCCTTAAGATCAAATTGATTTGATAGCGGCGTTCAACACCTTGGCTTGAGATTTTTTGTCCATCAAGGGTATAAAGTCGCCCTGCCCCTTTTTTTAGAAAACGTACAAAAGGCGTTAAATTAAAAAAGGTCTGCTGCTGGATTTCGTCATAACCTGGTAAGAATTCTTTAGCCATCACCTTATTATCACAACGAAAATGCAACAATTGCGCTGCTTGCTTATTTTGCTGCCTTCGCTGTTGAAACAAAGCATTGACGGTTTTGGGCAAATCTTTCGGATTGATATATTCTAACCACAATATTTGGCTTAAAATTCTTTTCTTAGTGACACTGTGAGTAAATAGGTTTTGCCACTTGGGTCGACCTTTCTGAATTTTTCGCCAAATTAAACTGGTGATATCTTCTTTAAACGTTTCACGTAAACCGTAAATAAGCCCTAAAAAGGCCACTAAAGCCAGCGTTACTTCGGTAAAGTTGGAGCGCGCATTCAATACCAAAAGCATAACAAACGCCATAATAAATGCAGTGACAACACCTCGCACCAATCGTTTCAAATTAAGATTTAAATAGCGGGTTTGTCGTTTAAATACCACACCGTATTCGATTAACCGCTGCAATAAGCGCATTTTATTAGTAATACGGTTGGCATCATCCAAGGTAACTTGCGAGTTGTATTTATTTTCAATACGATAATTGTTTTCATCTCGGCATAAACTTAAAAGAGACTCTCGCTCAGCGGAGAAATCGGTACTCTTGGGACCTTTATTCAGCAACTTCAAAAATGACTGTTCAACATGCCAACTAAGATAGTTATCAGCATTTTCAAAAAAGGAAGTTAACTTATTATCTGATGGGGTATAACGCCTGAGCTTCTTGGTAAGCATCGTAGTCTGTTCGGCCAACTCGGCCGCAGCAGGGTAAAACTCCTCAGCAGCTTTCAACTTTAATGTTTGTTTGATATCAGCATCTAAGGCCTTCTTAACTTGATAAGAATAAAGGTTCAAATTCAAACGATAGTCACTTTGCTCACCTTTATTTTGACTAATAAAGCGACTTCGAACCAGAGGCAGGTGTAATTTGTCTGCAAAGTACGCACTATGGTTTTTAATATTAGAGTAAAAAAACTCTTCTTCATTTAACGTGCTCGGGTTTATGCCCATTTCAACGGGAAGTGAGAAATATAGGTCGATTCGTTGATAATCTTGCGGCAATAATTGATGACTTACTTTAAAAGATAAGTTTTCATCTTGGCTAAGTTTCGCTTTGTTCACTCGTAAAAAAACTCCTTATTCTCGCGCTATCACTATAATAATTAATCATATGATAAGCATAGCAAAAACAAGGAGCTTTAGCAGTGATTTTAACTTGTCAGTTCATTTCTAGCTGACAAAAATTTACTCATTAAATTTTAATAAATATTTTGCGCTGATATAGCTTTAAAGAAACGAACCAAAAAAGTGCAACATGTGAGAAAGCAAAAATAAACGATGCCAATTTAGGGGCAAATACACTGCTTAATTGTTGGTACAACCAAGCATACATATTACTATCAGCAATACTAATATTTAAGTACAACGTCACAATTAAGAATGACAACACATAAACAAATAATGGGTTAGTGCCGTACACTAATAATGGCTCAGCAAGCTTCACTTGCTTCATAATATCAATCAACCAAATAAATGCTGCCAATAATAGACAGGCAAAACCGGTAGTATAAATAACGTATGATGGTGTCCACAGCGACTTATTAATAGGGAGAACAAGTCCCCAAAGTGCTCCAAAGCCAATGGCTAAGCCGCCAATAAGCGTTAACTTCACTACACTATTTTTTTTATCTTCAAGACTGGTTAAGTAGCGAGTTAATTCAAAGCCTAACAGCATATTCACTACTGCTGGGAATGTACTCAATAACCCCTCAGGTTCAAATGCTACACCGCGCATTGTGTACATATGGTTTGCGCCAAGCACAGCTAAGTCAAACTGACGGATAACATTGCCATCAAGTGTCAATGCTCCATCGCCAGCAGTTAAGAGTAATGCCCAGTAAGCCATCAAAATTACCGCTGAAGTGATAAAGACACCCGTTCGGTTCAAAATGAGCACTAAACAAGCTGCAATAGCATAGGCAATACCAATACGTTGTAGCACCCCCATAATGCGCCAATCTTCAATATTGGTGGTAAAAGGAATGACATTGAGCATGAAACCGATAAAAAACATGATAAAACCACGTTTAATTATTTTTTTAAATTGCTCTGGGCTAGCAGCAAAGTTGCTCTTCTTAAAAGAGAAGAACATTGCAGAGCCAATAATAAATAAGAAAAATGGGAACACTAAATCAGTTGGAGTCGCGCCATTCCACTCTGCGTGTAATAAAGGCGCATAAACATGCGACCAAGTTCCCGGCGTGTTGACTAAAATCATTAAAGCGATGGTAATGCCTCTAAAGGCATCAAGCGCAAGATATCGGGTCATGTTAATTTCCTAGCAGTGTTATTCCGAACAAAAAAGACAGCGCTGTCTTTTACGTTTAAACATTGTAATGTAAGGGCTTATAAATGGCGAATGATTTATCACCCTAGACAACTTAGATTAATAGCAATACTTGTATTTAGCTGATTTTTATCACTAATAGTAAAGTAGGAAAATATAATTACGTCATGTTATAGCTATGGTACACTGGAAACTTACCCGTCCTGATAAAAAAACCGATTAGTACCATGAGCATAAAAGCAGAATCTTTATTACAACAAGCTCAGCTTGTTTGCAAAAAAAAAGGCGCTCGCTTTACCAAAGTGAGAGAGCAAGTATTTCTAATGTTAGCTAACCGCGAAGGAGCAGTTGGTGCCTATGACTTACTAGAAGAGCTAAAACAGCTTGATGCCGCAGCTAAACCCGCCACTATCTATCGAGCATTAGATTTTTTATCTAAACAAGGTTTTGTTCACAAAATTGAATCTATTAATGCTTTTATTATGTGTCACCACTTTGGTGAATGTAATCACCCTGTTCAATTACTAATTTGTGACAAGTGTGGCCATGTAGAAGAAATTCAATCTAATAACTTCGATCTCGCGTTACGTACTATGGCTGACGCTAACGGTTTTACCATCAGCCACCAGATAGTCGAAGCACATGGTAGCTGTAAAAACTGCCTATAAGCTAACTGTTTAGCTATAAATCAACATGACCTTATCAATGTGACTTTTTATCAAAAATACTTTCTGAACAACTAACATATTTTCAGAGCATGGCAATAAGTCAAAGTAGCGCGCTACAACAAGATTACTATTAATAGCGCCTGCAGCATTATTTGTGAGAATAAAAAGCATTCAGTGTTTCCCATCATAGTAGGCTAGTACGAATCACCACTGATTGATTGCAGATGTTCAACGAAAAGCTCGAACGACTTATTCAGCAAGATTGTTAGCACCGACTTTCTTTGAGGCAAAATGCCAGTGAAGCTCACCTTAATTGACTGAGTGTTGAAGTTACTTCGTGAAAATAATTGCTTACTAAGAAATGTAAAAAAGTTTTTTATGTCAATTAGTGGTAAAAAACGCAATACTCACCGATACTTACCCTAAGCAAATGAATACAGTTAATTATCAAGGTAGAGAATCCCATGGGAGTGTCCTTTTTGCCAACACAACTTTTAATCTTAGAAATATTGAGTTAGCGTTCGAACCAAAACAACTCACTATCAACTAAATTTAATGATTAACTGCATAAATTATAAAACTATTACGCTATTTGATTTACATTTGTAACGTAAGCATGCAGAATCAAATAAAGTACTTTATCTAAACAGTCAAGATTCGGAATCTTCATGAATGTAGAGTTTATTAATCCATTTTTATCTTCAATGCTTAATGTCATGTCTACAATGGCACAAATGGAATTAACCCCTGAAAAACCACGCCTTAAAAAGAATGAAGTTGCCATGGGCGATGTCTCTGGTTTAATAGGTATGGTCAGTCCCCAAGCCAATGGCTCACTTTCAATTACTTTTGAAGGGGGCTTAGCGTTAGCAACTATGAAAAATATGGTTGGCGAAGCGCCAGATGAGGTAAATGAAGAAATTACTGATTTAGTCGGCGAAATTACTAACATGGTTACCGGTGGTGCTAAACGCATGTTAAGTGAAAAAGGTATTGAGTTTGATATGGCGACACCAATGGTTGTTTCAGGGCCGAATCACTCTATTCATCATAAAGCCAAAGGTCCTATCGTAATTATCCCTTTAAAGAATGAACTAGGCAAAGCTTATATTGAGTTCAGTTTCGACGAATAAGCAATTAAAAACCTCATAGCTAACATTAGCTAAAGAAAAAGCGACATACTGCTACAGTAGTCGCTTTTTTTTATGCTTATAGTGCTTAAAATTAATACCTTAACCAATATTTAGTGATAGCCCCAACGAGGCATAATGTCTTGTTCAATTCCCAAATGATCTAAAACTCGGCCAACCATAAAATCAATTAAATCTTCAATGGATTGTGCGCCATGATAAAAACCAGGCGAAGCTGGCATAATAGTGACACCTTGCTGTGAAAGACTAAGCATATTTTGTAAATGTAACGTTGAGAATGGCGTTTCTCTTACCATGAGAATTAATTGGCCACGTTCCTTTATCACGACATCTGCAGCACGTTCAATGAGGTTATCACTCATGCCATGGCAAACCGCAGACATAGTACCTGTAGAACAAGGACAAATAATCATTTTTTTGGGGGCTGCAGAGCCAGAAGCTACAGGAGAAAACCACTGCTCTTTACCAAAGACAGTGACCTGTTCGGCTTTTACTTGGAATTTTTCAGCAAGAAATTTACTCGCTTTATCAGGAGAGCCAGGTAGTTTAATACCAAGCTCAGTATCTAGAACAATACGTCCTGCGCTAGAACACAAAACGTATAACTGATAATTAGCCTTTAACAAACACTCTATTAAACGCATAGCATAGCCCGAACCAGAGGCGCCAGTTATTGCAACGGTGATTTTACCGTGAAAGCGGTTTTGCTCTGACATTTTGTTAGTCATCTCACGACCTACCTATTTTATTAAAGGGAAAGTTAGCACTATTAGGGGCTGTTGATCTTTCGCGGTTAAATTTTGTTCGAGATAAAAGTGCTTTAATTGCGGCGAGTAGTCTTTAGCCTAGTCATTCTAAGCAAATACTGCTCAACAAAGAGTAAAGCACTTTTAGCCGAATCCTTCGGACAGCGTTTGTTGGTCATTTTTACGGCGTAATCGCCTTTTTATGTGACGCTACAAGGATGTAGCTTGCTAGACAACGCAGGAGCAGTTTGTCCTGAATAACCACATTACAAAAGCTCTGCCTTGTATAAATACCCAACAATTCGCTGCAAAACAATCGCGAAAGATCAACAGCCCCTAGTTAACTAGTTACGCCGTATTGAAAAGTATCACTGAAATGTTTTTAGAAGATAGAGCGGAATGATGAACGGCCACTACGTCTTGAAGAACGACGGCTTCTCATACGGCTATGTAATTCATGGCGTTTAGACTCTAACCATTCTTCACGGGTAATTGCTTCTTCTCCATGACGACCTTCTTCTCGGTTGCGGTATGCGCAAAACTCTTCAAAAGCATCTACGTCATCTTTAAACTCTTCCGCCACAAGCTCAATCATGATGGCATCGTCTAAAAAGCCAAGTACAGGGATATGGTCTGGTACTAAATCTTCAGGGTCACTGAAATAAGCTAAAGCACTAAGTACTTCATCACGCTCTTCACTAGGGATTTGCCATTCGCTGTCTTCAATCATAGCCACAAAAGTCTCAAGCTTTTGAATACGCTCACGTACGAATTCAGGTACGTTGGCCTTGATATTTTGACTAATTTTTTTAGCGTTAGCTAAAATCTCTTGCTCACTAATCTGTTTCGCACCGGCTTGTGCTTTGTGCATAACATCACGGAAGTGATCTAAATCTGTTTCGGTTAATTCAAATTTAACTTCAAATGCCATTATAATTCTCCTACTTTTGGCTTTAATTTCTGCAAACTCAGTAACATTAATAATTGTCTATAAGCATAGTAGATTAAGATTAATAGAGTAAGTTGAAATATATCGATATTTTTTATTATTGTTTCAATTTACCAGAATAACTTCATTGCGCCAGCTAATTCGATTAAGTTTTTTAATAACGGTGTAACTTTTAATTCACATAATGTTATGATTTTATGGTCTATCGTTATGCAATTATGAATTTATTATGTCAACAACTGAGCTAACTAAAGCAGATTCTATTCCCGATAATACAACTGATGAAGTTTCAGCAATTACCGCTGATACCCTCACAGCACCAAAGACTGATATTGAAGAATGCGAAAACTGTCATAAACCATTGAGTGGACCCTTTTGTGGCAATTGTGGTCAAGAAGCTGATTCAACGCTAAAATATTTTTGGGTAGTCATCTTACATTTGTTAGATGACATTTTTAGCTTTGATTCACGAGCCAGTAGAACTCTTTTCCCTTTAATTACCCGACCTGCTTTTCTGACCAATGAATACTTTGCTGGCCGCCGGGTGCATTATGTACCGCCACTGCGCCTATATTTATTTATTAGCATTGTCTTTTTTATCACGCTAAAATTTTTTGTTGCCTCGGAGAATAACAATGTTCTTAATATTAATGATAAACAAGGCATGGTTACACAGCTAGAAACACATATTAAAAAGTTAGAGACTGAGGAAATCTCCTTAAGGAAGGCTACTGAGACAGTGCCTATGGCTGAAGGAGATGTTGCCGATGATGGTGACGTCGAATCAGAACAAAAGCGAGAAAAACTGCTTGAGGATATTGCCAAGTTCAATGGCTATTTAACAGATTTAAACCGAGACTATAGCGAAGGCGATAATAAAAAAATTATTAAGGTAACTAGAGAGCTAGTCGAGCTTGAATTTGAAAAAGCGACGGCTGATTTAACTGACAAAGAACAAGAACGTATCACCAAACTATTGTCAAAAAGAGATAAAATACTGAACGGTGTAGAAACAGGGGTCAGTAAAAGTGACTTCACCATTGGTAATACAGAGGATGGCTCCCTTAGGTTTGACTTTTTGTCCGATGAAAGTAATAAAAAGCTAGAGCAGTTTTCTAAAGACTTTTCAGAGAAAGCTGAAAAAGCATTTAATTCAGATACCGGACCATTAGTTGAGCAAGTTATAAGCAAATTACCACAATTAATGTTTATTCTGTTGCCCTTGTTTGCTGCGTTGTTAAAGATTATGTACGCCTTTTCCAAACGACTATATATGGAACATTTAACCGTTGCCTTGCATAGTCATAGCTTTATTTTTGTTGCTTTGTTGTTATCTGAAATGCTGGATGTATTTGTCGAATATCTTAATCCAACCAGCCCTGATATCGCTGGTTTTGTTGAAGCTATTGCTTCAGGTCTATTAGTTTGGATCCCAATTTATTTATTCTTAATGCAGAAGAGGGTATATAAACAGGGGAAATTTTTTACTCTGATCAAGTTTTCAATTATTGGCACCATATATAGCGTCATGATCGCGGTTACTGGTATCGTTGCGGTAGTTTGGGGAATAATGGGAACCTAGTCCTTGTGGTAACAATCTTTGAGTTAGTGGTATAAAAAAAGGCATTAGCCATATAATGGGTAATGCCTTTTTATATTGTTCTATGATTGAATTTACTTAAAGCGCATTGAAAGGTCTACAGCTTGAACGTGCTTAGTTAAGGCGCCAGAAGAAATGAAATCAACACCAGCTTTGGCGTATTCTTGTAAAATTTCTATGGTCATATTACCAGAAACTTCTAATTTAGCTTTACCACGTGTTGCTGTGACTGCTTGCTCAATCATCTCTGGGGTAAAGTTATCTAGCATAATAATATCAGCACCGGCGGTTAATGCTTGTTGTAACTCGTCAAGAGATTCAACTTCAACTTCTACGGTTTTATCGCTGTGATTTGCTTTTGCTGTTGCTACAGCCTGAGCAATACCACCACAAGCGGCAATATGGTTTTCTTTAATTAAGAAAGCGTCAAATAAGCCAATTCTATGGTTTACACCACCGCCACACAATACCGCGTATTTTTGCGCGCTACGTAAACCAGGTAGGGTTTTTCGGGTATCAAGTAGCTTGGTGTTGCTTCCAGCAAGCTCTTTAACGTATTGGCTTGTTAATGTTGCAGTACCGGAAAGGCTTTGTAGGAAGTTTAACGCTACTCGCTCACCTGTGAGTAAGGTTCTTGCATCACCTTCTAGTTCAAATAACGTGGTATTAGCGGCTACGGTTTCGCCATCATTAACAAACCAAGTAATTTTTGTGGGTGCTTTATTTAATGAAGCATCCAGCTGTTTAAACACTTCATTTACCCAAGCAACACCACAAATAACACAATCTTCACGAGTAATTACGGTTGCAACAGCTTGCTCATCTTCAGGGATTAACATCGCGGTAATATCATCACTGGCTTGTGGCATAGTATCGCCACTCGCGCCGAGATCTTCACAAAGTGCCCAATTGATAGTTTTACTAATATCTTGCTGTAATTTTTCCAGTTGTGAACTAAGCATTGCATTTCTTCCTATTACAGGGGATCCCGTAAAATTAATTGTTTACCTGTTTGCTGAAAGTCTACGCGTTTTAGCGCGCTCATCCCTAAAAGAATTTCATCGGCTTTCATTGCAGGGTTGATGTGAGCGGCGACATTATACAGGAAGATATTACCTAAGCTCAATTGGGCAATTTCAGTTTTATATACCGTAATGGTGCCGTTAGCCGTTTGAACTCGATAACTACCTTGAGCAATTAAACCAAGTTGTTCAGCAATATGTGCAGGAATGGAGACTTGTGTAGCGCCAGTATCGAGTAAAAAAGTGACTGGTGTATCATTAATCATGCCGCGCGCTACATAATGACCTTGTCTATTCTGATCAAGAATTACTTCCGCTTGGCCTGAAGATGTTAGGCGCATTTCTGGTTTACTGTTTGGGTTGTATTGTTGATCAAGCACGTCCTGAAATAAAAACACCAATAGGGCTAGTGCAATTATCCAAGCAAACCAAACAAAAGTTTTTCCGAGTTTATTGGTAGGGTCAGTATCAGCCATGACAATCATCAAAAGGTGAAGGATACTTCATTGTAAGTTGTCTCGCTCGTGCAAGAAAGTACAAAGTGTAACTGAAGGTGTTAACATAACCTTATTATCTTAAGTGAATCGTCATAGGCGATTCGCCATAACCGAAGAGATCATGCATGTTTTCTATTTCTGCAGGTTGGCTTAATCAAGCACAAAAGTTACCCTCGCCGCATTTTTCAGCTAGAGAAGTTGGTGACAAGGCTAGTTTGTTAGTGGTACATAATATTTCATTACCCGCAGGTGATTTCAGCGGTAACTGCATTAATGATTTATTTTTAGGCCAATTAGATTGTAGTATCCATCCAAGTTTTGCTGATTTAAAAGGTGTTGAGGTTTCAGCACACTGTTTGATTAGAAGAGATGGCGAAATTATTCAATATGTCTCGTTTAATGATAAGGCTTGGCATGCCGGCGTTTCGTGCTTTAATGGCAGAGCACGTTGTAATGACTTTTCCATAGGAATTGAGTTAGAAGGTACTGATGATATTCCTTACACTTCAGTACAATATCAGCAACTAACCGCGTTAACGCTTTGTTTGCAAAATCAATATCCGGACATTATCATGGACAATATTGTTGGTCATTGTGATATTGCCCCACAAAGAAAAACCGATCCAGGGCAAGCATTTGATTGGCCCTTTTTTCGTCAGTGTTTAACTGAACAAGCCTCAAGGAATAGTCTATAAAATGAGTTTATTAAGTTTGCTAATTGCATTGGCGGCAGAGCGTACTTTATCTAGTAAAGTGTGGCGCTTTAATTTCTACTACTTACATTATCAGCACTTTTTCAGTAAAAATTTTACTGCACGTCAAGGCACCGTAGCTAAAGCTGCATTTATTTTGTTGCCTGTGTTAATTATCTATTTTGCCTTAGACCTATTAGATAATGCCTTGCTCGAACTTATCGTTTCTACCTTAGTCTTGATTGTGTGTTTTGGCTGTACTATTACTCGCCAAAGTTATAAAGATTATTTGCATGCAGCGTTTCGCGGTGAGGACACCACCAGTGAAATGCATCACCAGCAATTATTGTCAGACAAGAACTTACCGCAAATGGGCTTTGGTCAAGCTTTGATTTGGTTAAACTACCGATATTATGTCGCTATTATGCTCTTCTTTACGGTTTTTGGTGCCCCAGGCGCTGTTTTTTATCGCTTATTAACTACCGTGATTGAACATAAAAAAGCACAATGTATTCAAGCGGCAAAGATGAATGATTCACAGGAAGATGATGTCGAGCATGAAAGTAATATTCCACCTGACTTTTCAAAAGGCTGTCAAAATCACCATGACTTATTATTCTGGTTAGACTGGTTGCCTGTTCGTATTACGTCATTTGGTTATATGTTTGTTGGTCACTTTTCAAAAGCTTTACCCGTTTGGTTAGAGAGTCTTTTTGAAAGCAATAAGCCAACACATCAAGTATTGATTGATGTGGCTGAAAAGTCAGAAGACATCATGGTCAATAATGAAGACTGTACTTCTGAGCCATGTTTATTAGTGCGTCTTGCTAAGCGTAATGTACTGCTAGTTTTTGCTGTTATCTCAGTGTTAACACTCGCAGGCTTTGTTGCCTAAAACAATTTATCAAATACTTTAAGGCCGCTGCAGTGATGTTAGCGGCTTTTTTTATACTGCAATTTAGTTATAAATTTTGCCAATAAATCTCAATGGTCAGACCATTAAGGTTGGTAAGGTTAATTCACTAAAAACCTAGGTTTTTTTGTTATTCTACTGCTATCAAACCTTGCTTAAATCCTCACCGTAAACTAAATTAACTTGTCAAAAGTGGCAATGTTTGCTATTTTATTGTCCAAGAATTACATTGGTCTTACCAATTTACCAAAAAGTGATGACGCTTCTAAAGCTTACTTTTAAAGTTAGAAAGAGATAAATATTCTATGGTCGCAGCGCAATTAAAGCCAAAGGTAAAACCGCAAAAGCTTAGCGATATTATCTTAGCGCAACTAGAAACTATGATTATTGAAGGTAGTTTACAACCGGGTGAAAAGCTATTACCTGAACGTGAACTTGCCCAACAATTTGAAGTTTCGCGACCTTCTTTACGTGAAGCTATTCAAAAATTAGAAGCCAAAGGTTTGGTAAGTCGTAAACAAGGTGGCGGTACTTTTGTTTGTGACAACTTACTCAGTGGTTTTTCTGATCCCCTGTTTGAGTTGATGTCTACCAATAGTGAATCACAGTTTGATTTATTAGAGTTTCGTCATGGTATTGAAGGTATGGCGTCGTACTATGCAGCTATGCGTGGTACACCAGCAGATTTTGAACAAATTCAAGCTAAGCATGATGAAATTGGTAACTATCAGTTAGAAGATGTAGAAGATGACTTTCGAGCCGAAGCACAAGCCGTAGTTGAGTTTCACTTAGCTATTTGCGCTGCTTCACATAATGCTGTGATTTTGCAGCTAGCGAGAAGTATGTCGTCATTATTAGCAGACAATATTGCACAAAACTTAACAGTATTAGCAAAGCGTCCTGATATCTTTAGCAAGATAACTGATTATCGTAAACGTTTATTAAATGCCATTTTAAGTGGCCAACCACAAAAGGCGTGGGGCGCGAGTCATCGCCACTTAGCATTTATTGAAGAGGTTCTTTTGAAGCTCACCCAAGAAAACAGTCGAATGGAAAGGTCCATGAGGCGCATGTAATAGCTTACTCAAGAAAGCTATTAGAGTTAAATGGATGGAAAAATTCATGAGGCTAATATAGCACTTAAATGTAGCAGAGAAGATTGCCAAGAATTCGCGTGAAAGCGCAAAGAATAGAAAATATAGAACAAAAGATAGTTAAAAATTAATTTAAACAACTTATTAAAAAAGAAAATATTGGAGACTAAACAGTATGTCAGATCTACCAAATATCGATATTGATTCAGCAGAAACCCAAGAGTGGTTAGAGTCAATGGAATCTGTGTTAGAAAATGAAGGCCCAGAGCGCGCACATCAGCTATTAGAAGCATTAATTGACAGAGCACGTCGTGGTGGTACTCACTTACCATTTAACGCAACAACGGCTTATGTTAATACTATTCCTCCAGGACAAGAGCCGCATATGCCGGCAGATCAAACCATTGAGTCTCGCATTCGTGCCGCTATTCGTTGGAATGCTTTAGTACTTGTTTTACGTGCTTCTAAAAAAGATTTAGAGCTAGGTGGTCACATTGGTAGCTTCGCTTCTTCTTCGACCTTGTACGATGTTGGTTTTAACCACTTCTTTAAAGCGGCTACCCCTGAAAATGGTGGCGACTTTATTTTTGCTCAAGGCCATATTTCACCGGGTATCTATTCTCGTGCATTTATGGAAGGTCGTTTGACTGAAGAGCAAATGAATAACTTCCGTCAAGAGTGTGATGGTAAAGGTTTATCTTCTTACCCACACCCACACTTAATGCAAGACTTCTGGCAGTTCCCAACAGTTTCTATGGGCTTAGGTCCATTACAAGCTATTTACACTGCGCGCTTCTTAAAATATTTAACAGACCGTGGTATTAAAGATTGTTCTGGTCAACGTGTTTATGCCTTCCTAGGTGACGGTGAGTGTGATGAGCCAGAATCATTAGGTGCTATTGGTTTAGCAGCGCGTGAAGGTTTAGATAACTTATGTTTCGTTATCAACTGTAACTTACAGCGTTTAGATGGTCCTGTTCGTGGTAACGGTAAAATTATCCAAGAACTTGAAGGTACTTTCCGTGGCGCAGGCTGGGAAGTAAATAAAGTTATTTGGGGTTCATACTGGGATGCTTTATTAGCACGTGATACGTCAGGAAAATTACTACAGCTTATGAACGAAACGGTTGATGGTGAATACCAGAACTGTAAAGCAAAAGGTGGTAAGTACACACGCGAAAACTTCTTTAATAAGTACCCTGAAACAGCGGCTATGGTTGCCAATATGTCAGATGAAGATATCTGGCGTTTAAACCGTGGTGGACATGATCCAGTTAAAGTTTATGCTGCTTATGATAAAGCGATTAACACTAAAGGTCGTCCTACGGTAATTCTTGCTAAAACCGTTAAAGGTTTTGGTTTAGGTGCATCAGGTGAAGCATTAAACATTGCACATAACGTTAAGAAAATGGACGTTGAGTCAATTAAACACTACCGCGATCGTTTCAATATCCCAGTAAAAGACGAAGATATTGCAGACTTACCTTTCTACAAGTTCCCTGAAGATAGTGAAGAATACAAGTACATGAAGGCGCGTCGTGAAGCGCTAGGTGGTTCTTTACCTGCACGTCGTGAACAAGCTGAAGAATCATTAGAGATCCCCGCATTAAAAGCTTTTGATGCAATCTTAAAAGGTTCTGGAGAGCGTGAAGTTTCTTCAACTATGACCTTTGTTCGTGTATTAAACAGCTTATTAAAAGATAAGAAAATTGGTAAGCGTATCGTACCAATCATTCCTGATGAAGCACGTACCTTTGGTATGGAAGGTTTGTTCCGTCAAGTTGGTATTTATGCCAACGAAGGACAAAAATATGTTCCTCAAGATGCTGACCAAGTTGCTTACTACCGTGAAGACAAAAAAGGTCAAGTTTTACAAGAAGGTATCAATGAGCTAGGTGCTATGGCATCTTGGGTTGCTTCAGGTACGTCTTACTCTACTTGTAACGCGACTACGATTCCGTTCTATATCTACTACTCAATGTTTGGTTTCCAACGTGTTGGTGATTTAGCATGGGCAGCGGGTGATAGCCAAGCACGTGGTTTCTTATTAGGTGCTACTGCTGGTCGTACTACGCTTAACGGTGAAGGTCTACAGCATCAAGATGGTCATTCACATGTTCAAGCGGGTTTAATCCCTAACTGTGTAACTTACGATCCAACTTACGGTTATGAAATTGCTGTTATCGTGCGTGAAGGTTTACGTCGCATGTACGAAGAAAATGAAAACATCTTCTTCTACTTAACGTTAATGAACGAAAATTACCAACATCCTGCTTTCCCAGAAAGAAAAGATGTTGAAGAAGAGATCATTAAAGGTATTTACCAACTAGAACAAGTAGCACCGAAAAAAGCTGTTGCGAATGTTCAGTTACTTGGTTCAGGTACTATCTTAGAGAAAGTGCGTGAAGCAGCTAAAATCTTAAGTGATGATTACAATGTATCAAGTGATGTTTACTCGGTAACGTCATTCAATGAACTAGGCCGTGATGGTCAAGATGTAACGCGTTGGAACATGCTTCACCCTGAAAGTGAGCAACGTGTACCTTACATTGCACAAGTAATCACTAAAGAAGCAGGTCCTGCCATTGCAGCAACCGATTACATCAAAAACTATTCAGATCAAGTACGTGCCTTCATTGACACAGAATACCGTTGTTTAGGTACTGATGGTTTTGGTCGTAGTGATAGCCGTGCGAACTTACGTACTCACTTTGAAGTAAGTGCAGAGTACGTGGTAGTGGCTTCTTTATATGAATTAGCAAACCGTGGTGACGTTGAACGCAGTGTCGTAGCTGAAGCAATTAAACGCTTTAATATCGATACTGAAAAACTTAACCCACTTTACGCTTAATTATTGACTAGAAAAGGAAAAGATTATGTCTATTGAAAAAGTTCTAGTCCCTGATGTTGGTGGCGATGAAGTTGAAGTTATTGAAATCTGTTTTGCTGCGGGTGATTCACTAGAGGCAGATGAAGGGATTTTAACCGTTGAAACTGATAAAGCGTCAATGGATATCCCAGCACCATTTGCCGGTAAGCTTGTTAGCTTAGCGGTAAGTGTTGGCGATAAAATCAAAGAAGGCGATATTATTGCAGAAATGGAAAGTGCTGAAATGGAAAGTGCCGCTGCAGCTCCTGCAGAAGCAGCACCAGCAGCACCTGTCGCTGAGGCACCTGCTGCTCCAGCTCCAGCACCAGTTGTAGAAGCTGCTCCTGTAGCCGCTCCTGCTGCAACGGCTTCAGAAATTATTGATATTGCAGTACCGGATATTGGTGAAGATGGCGAAGTTGATTGTATCGAAGTATTAGTAAACGTTGGTGATGTTATCGAAGAAGAAGATGGCCTGATCACCTTAGAAACTGATAAAGCGACTATGGATGTACCGTCAACACATGCCGGTACTGTTAAAGAAGTTTTTGTTAACACTGGCGATAAAGTTAAAGAAGGCTCTTTAGTTATCAAGCTTGAGACTGCAGGAAGCGCGGCTCCAGCAGTTGAAGCACCAGCAGCGCCAGTTGCAGCACCTGCTCCTGCACCAGCGGCAACCGTTACACCAACAACGGCTCCTAAAGCAGCACCTGTGCCACATCATCCTCAAGCGGGTAATGTTAATAAAGGTACTATCTACGCATCACCAGCAATTCGTCGTTTAGCACGTGAATTTGGTGTTGATTTAACACTGGTTAAAGGTACTGGCCGTAAAGCACGTATCTTAAAAGAAGATGTGCAATCATATGTTAAATATGAACTGTCTCGCCCTAAAGCCAATGCCGGTAGTAATGTTTCTGGTAATTCAGGTGGTTTACAAGTTGTTGCTAGTAAGCCGATTGATTTCTCGAAATTTGGTGAGATTGAAGAAAAACCATTATCACGCATTCAAAAGATCTCTGGTCCATTCTTACATAAAAACTGGGTGACAATTCCACACGTTACTCAATTTGATGAAGCAGATATCACCAATGTTGAAGCGTTCCGTAAAGAGCAAAATGTTGTGTGTGAAAAACAAAAGCTTGGTTTTAAAATCACGCCACTTGTTTTCATTCTTAAAGCAGCCGCAGATGCCTTACGTGCCTTCCCAACGTTTAACTCAAGTTTGAGTGAAGACGGTGAAAGCTTAATTTTGAAAAAATACATTCACATTGGTGTGGCGGTTGATACACCAAATGGCCTTGTTGTTCCGGTTGTACGTGATGTAGATCAGAAAGGTATTCACCAGTTATCACGTGAATTACTAGAAATTAGTATTAAAGCACGTGAAGGCAAGTTAAAAGCGGCTGATATGCAAGGTGGTTGTTTCACTATTTCTAGCCTAGGTGGTATTGGCGGTACGGCATTTACGCCAATCGTTAACGCACCAGAAGTTGCTATTTTAGGTGTTTCTAAGTCTGAAATGAAACCTAAGTGGAATGGTAAGGAGTTTGAGCCTAAACTAATGCTTCCATTATCAATGTCTTATGATCATCGAGTAATCGATGGTGCACTTGCAGCACGCTTTACCGTGCATTTAGCTGGTGTAATGTCAGACATTCGTAAATTAGTACTTTAATGTCTCAATTAACAAGTGTGCGACTTTAGTCGGTTCTTGTTAATTAATAATGGCGATTTTGCTTTGCAAGGAGTAAAATCGCCGCACTTTCGGTAATTAACAACAAGCAAATGGTGAGAGTGGCATATCACTTATCATCATACACAATTTAATTTGAGGATAAGCATGAGTAACGATATCAAAACTCAAGTAGTAGTATTAGGTGCTGGCCCTGGTGGCTATTCAGCAGCATTTCGCGCAGCCGATTTAGGCTTAGATGTAGTACTAGTAGAAAGCCGTGCTACTTTAGGTGGCGTTTGTTTAAACGTTGGTTGTATCCCTTCTAAAGCATTACTTCACGTAGCTAAAGTAATTGATGATGCAGCAGCAATGGCATCTCACGGTGTTACTTTTGGTAAGCCTGAAATCGACCTTGATAAAATTCGTGGTTGGAAAGAAGACGTAATTGGTCAACTAACGGGTGGTTTAGGCGGCATGTCTAAAGCACGTAAAGTTAAAACTGTTACCGGTGTTGGTTCATTTACTTCTGATAAAACTATCGAAGTTGAAGGCGCTGACGGTAAAACTACCATTACTTTTGATAATGCTATTATCGCCTGTGGTTCTTCAGTGATCGATTTACCATTTATCCCTAACGACGACCCACGTGTTATTGATTCTACTGGTGCATTAGCATTAGAAGACGTGCCAGGTGAAATGTTAGTACTTGGTGGTGGCATCATTGGTTTAGAAATGGGAACTGTTTACTCAGCATTAGGTTCAAACGTATCTGTTGTTGAATTTGCTGACCAATTAGTTCCTGCAGCTGATAAAGATATCGTTAAAGTTTACAACAACTACAACAAGAAGAAGTTCAACATTATGTTGTCTACTAAAGTTGTTGCGGTTGAAGCAAAAGATGACGGTTTATACGTTACTTTTGAAGGTAAAAAAGCACCTGCAGAGCAAGTTCGCTACGACAAGATATTAGTTGCTGTTGGTCGTAAGCCAAACGGTCACTTAGTTGCAGCTGATAAAGCTGGCGTAAATGTTGATGAGCGTGGTTTCATTAACGTTTCTAAAGAAATGCGTACTAACGTACCTCACATCTTCGCAATCGGTGATGTTGTTGGTCAACCTATGCTTGCTCATAAAGCGGTACATGAAGCACATTGTGCTGCTGAAGTTATCTCTGGCAAGAAACATGAATTTGACCCACGTTGTATTCCTTCAATTGCTTATACTGATCCAGAAATGGCTTGGGTTGGTGTTACTGAACGTGAAGCAAAAGAGCAAGGTTTAAACATCGAAGTTGCTAACTTCCCATGGGCTGCTTCTGGCCGTGCTATCGCTTCTGCACGTACTGAAGGTAAAACTAAGATGATCTTTGATAAAGAAACAGGTCGTGTGCTTGGTGGCGCTATTGTCGGTATAAATGCTGGTGAAATGCTTGGTGAAGTTTGTTTAGCGATTGAAATGGGCGCTGATGCTGAAGATGTTGGTTTAACCATTCATGCTCACCCAACGTTAAACGAGTCAATTGGTTTAGCAGCAGAAATCTTTGAAGGTTCAATCACTGATTTACCAAACGCTAAAGCAGTAAAGAAAAAGAAGTAATTTAAGCTAATAATTTAAGCTTTTAAAACCAGTTATTCTAATGGAATAACTGGTTTTTTTATGTGAAAAATTAAGATTTCATTTTTAATTTTTAGCTGATAAAGTTCGTTGCTTAAATTTTTAAAGGATCTTAAAACCCAAACTAAAAGGATTTTCATGTTGTATAAACTTATTAGCCTAGTAATCGTTGCCTCATCACTATTATTACCTGTAAAGGCCGCAGATGTTTCGCAGCACTTGGTCACCAGAGTTGAGCCCGAGCCAATTATAAGAGTTGCCCCAAAATACCCAGTTAGTGCCGCTCGCGATGCTAGAGAGGGCTGGGCAAGATTAAGTTTTGTTATTGATGAAGAAGGCAATGTTAATAATATCTTGGTGACAGAGACCTCTGGAAGCAAGGATATCACCAAAGCTGCAATTAAGGCTGCTAAAAAGTGGAAATATAAACCAGCGATGGAAAATGGTAAGCCAGTACAGCAATGTGTCAACTCAGTGCAGATGGACTTTAGAATGCATAAAAATGGCACCACAGGCGCAACTAGAAGGTTTATCTCTAAATACAAAAAAGCTCAACAAGCCCTTGCTGATAAGGACTATAAAGAGTTAGAAAAACAAATAGCATTGATGAAGAAAAATAAGTATATGCACCTTTCTGAGAATAACTATTTACATTTATTATCAGCAGAATACGCTAAAGAAATCGGTCAAAAAGACAAACAGTTATCTCACTTAAATCGTGTAGCTATGTCATTAGTAACCATGACTGATGAAGAGCAAAAACTTTCCGTGCTTTATCAAGTTTTTAGTTTACAACTTGAATTGAATAAGTTCAAAGCCGCGCATGCTACTTATGAAAAGTTGATCCAACTACCTGCTGCCAAACCCTACCGAGAGCAATTTGTAAGCGCCATCACAAAGGTTAATGATATTATTGCTAGCGATAAAAATTTAGTACTTGATGGCACTATCAATAAAGAATTTTGGACAACAGAGTTAGTGCGAAATGAATTTTCTTTGACAGATGTCGAAGGTTCATTACATACTCTCGATGTTCGTTGTGCGAATAAACGTCATGTGTATACGATTGAGCAAAATAATACCTGGAAGTTACCTTCAAGTTGGCAAGACTGTCGTATTTATGTTTTTGGTGAGCCTAACAGCCAATTTAAGTTAATAGAACACCCTTTGGGCTGTCTCTTATACACATCTCCGAGCCCACGAGACCGTACTAGATCTCG
>CAJXPG010000086.1 GCA_913057925.1 uncultured Colwellia sp.
ATCTACACAGAGTAGATCGTCGGCAGCGTCAGATGTGTATAAGAGACAGTCCTAGCACTATGGCTAACCAAAAGGCTGTCACCGTAAACAGAAATATTGCCGCAGATAACCGATTAAATACCGCTGATATACTTTTTATTATTATGTTTTTCATAACTGTTTTTATCCGTTACTTCTTAATCTAAAAAGATTCACATTAAGCTCATGTTTCCTCAATTAAATAATATTATTTAACCGCGCTAGCTTGAGTAATTTTTAAGGTATTCATGTAGACGTTTTTGACGTCATTAATACCAAACACTGATAAATCAATATCAATATCTTGGCCTTGCTGCTGCCAATTAATCACTTTGTTGCTACCTAACATGGTGATAGTAGAGCCCTTGGCTAAACTGACATTCTTTATCACTAGCCTGTCACCCGGCCACTTAGGCATAAAGGCAAATAACGTGTCATCTTTTTGGGTAAAGTAGAGTTCTTTAACCGCTTGCCCTGGGCGAGGCATAATACTCATTTCGAAAATAGGATCAGGGACACCGTGATGAAAATCCGCTTTAGTGTATGCAATGCGTTTGCCTTCACTCCACTGAGCATCGGTATGCCAACGTTTAGTGCCATAAATAGCTTCGCCATTAACCGCCAGCCACTTACCGACTTCAATCAGGCGATCTTCCATAATAACAGGAATACGACCATCAGCTGTTGGTCCAATATCAAGTAAAAAATTGCCGCCGCGCGAGACTATATCGACCAACATAAAGGTGAGCAGTTGCGTTGAATTATAATCGTCATAAGTTTCCATGCGATTTAGCCCAAAAGACTTACCAATGCCGCGATTCTCTTCCCATAAAATACTGGGATCTGCAAAGCCCGAGCCGTATTCAGTGGTCATATAACCACCATGTTTACCGCGTACCTTGCCCCAACGATCGTTAATGACCACTTCATCTTTGTTGGGTGCATTGTTATAAAGCCAAGCTAGCATTGGCTTAGTCTGCCACTTATCATCATCCATCCACCAATCGCCATCAGAGAAAATAACCGAAGGCTGGTAGTCATTGACGATTTGTTTGAACTGCGGGTACATCACTTCATTAATGTACTTTTCACGGCTTTCATCAGGAACACCTGCTCGTCGTTTAGCGCCAGTGGTGGGTTGATCTTTTTCAGGCCAATATGGGTTAAACCAATCCCAAATTGAATAGTACAAGCCCATTTTCAAACCTTCAGCTCGAACAGCGTTAGTTAAATCTCCAGTCAAATCTCGCTTAGGACCTGAATCAACGCTATTCCATGGCATACCAAAAGATTTACTTGCCTCCGCAGATGGAAATAAGGTGTAACCGTCATGATGTTTTGCGGTAAGTACCACATACTTTGCGCCGGAGCGTTTAAATACCTTAGCCCAGTGTTCAGGTTCAAATAATTCAGCTTTGAAGTCCTTGCGAAAGTCAGCATATTGAACGTCTTCACCATAATGCTTATTGTGAAAGGCATTCACATCTCGAGCGCGGCTGGTTTGCGCTGCATGCTTACCTGTTTGATCGCCATCTTTCGCGTGCCAGTACCACTCAGAGTAGCTACCACGGGTTGAAAATGCTGGTACTGAATACAAACCCCAATGAATAAAAATACCGAACTTGGCTTCACCAAACCACTGTGGCGTTTCACGACTATCAAGAGATTGCCACGTTGGTTGATATTCTTTCGCTAACACTGAGCTTGGCAAACCATAAACAAATAACGGGGCCGTCACTAAAACCGCTTTAAGTAAACTTTTACTTAAGGTTTTTGTTACGACTTTTGTTACGGTTTCCCTTGCCAGTTTAATGCCATGGGAAGAATGATTAATCATGTTATAACACCTGTAGAATAGGTTACTTTAGCTAGCACTAACGGTTTTAATCACATCAGCTTTACTGGTTGTCATCGGTTTTTTCTTTTTGTGCTTTTGTTTGTGTTTTGGTCGTAAATCAACTTGAGGTAAATCAACCACTTGATACTGTGCTCGTAACTTAGCTAAATCCTTTTTCAAACGCGTAATTTCAGCGCGGTATTCGGGGTTGTTATATTCGCTTTTTAACTCTTGTGGGTCTTTTTCTAAATCATAAAGCTCCCACTCTTCATTATTCGGTACGTCTTTGCCATAAAAACGAATCAACTTAAATCGTTTACTGGCAACACCTTCATGTCGTCTTACATCATGAGCGCCAGGGTATTCCCAGTAATGGTAGTAAAGCTGCTTACGCCAATTGGCAGGTGTTTTTCCTTTGAATAGCGGTACTAAGCTCTCTCCTTGCATATCTTTAGGGGCATCAACACCAGCTAAGGCTAAGAATGTCTCGGCAAAATCGATATTTTGCACAAGATCGGTATTAACACTACCTGGAGATATTTCACCCGGCCAACGGGCAACGAGTGGCGTACGGAAAGACTCTTCATACATCATGCGTTTATCAAACCAACCATGCTCACCTAAGTAAAAACCTTGATCAGAGGAGTACATCACAATCGTGTTTTTATCTAATCCCTGCTTTGCTAGGTAATCAAGTAACTCACCAACCCCTTCATCAACACCAGCGACACAGGCTAAATAATCACGCATGTAAGTTTGGTATTTCCAACGAACGAGGTCTTTTCCTGTCAAGTTGTGCTTAGCTAAATATTCTTTACGCGGTGATTCGTTTGCCTTTAAATCTTTAGTCATGTGCATACTGTCAGCAATACTCATTGCTTGATGATGTGCCGCTGTTCCACGGCCACTGTAATCATCAAATAATGTCTCTGGCTCTGGAAAGGTCAAATTTTTAAATTTTTCTTGCCAATGTTTGGTGGGTGTCCACGCTCTGTGTGGCGCTTTGTAATGAACCATTAACATAAACGGTTTGCTTTCATCACGACTGCTGTCTAACCAATTTAGTGCGCGCTTAGTAATAACCTCAGTACTGTGTTCGTTTTGATAAGTGACCTTACCTTGCTCGGTAATAAACTCAGGGTCGATATAACGCCCCTGACCAGGCAATACTTCCCAGTAATCAAAACCCTGCATTTTGCCACTTAAATGGATCTTGCCAATCATCGCCGTTTGATAGCCATTTTGTTGCAACGTTTTTTGAAACTGTGCCTGGTTATGATCAAAGGGGCTACGATTATGGGTTTTACCATTTAAATGGCTGTGTTTACCCGTTAATAGTGTTGCGCGACTTGGGCCACAGATAGAGTTAGCGACATAAGCCTTGTCAAAGCGCATACCTTCATTAGCAATGCGATCAATGTTTGGAGTGATATTCATACTCTCAAGGCGCCCGCCATAAGCACCTATTGCTTGATAAGCATGATCATCTGAAAACAACCAAACAATATTTGGCTTTTGTTGTTGCTGAGGATTCGTAACGGAGCTGCTTTTATCAGGCGCTGCATAGGCACATTTCTGCAAACTAATACTCGCTAAAACAACCACTTTACATAGTAAAATAATGTACTGACTTTTCATCATTAAGCTCATTTGATTTTTATAATTATTGTATTTGGTTTACATTACTTGAATGCATAAATCGCTTTCAAACTACGTTGAAATAATGTCCCGTTTGCATGGGCCATAGAACTTAACGAATATGTTTGCCCTTTTTTACCTAAATCATTAACCGCCACAAGGGCTTTTTCATTAAAGGGCTTTGTGGTATCAATGACATAAGTTAAGCCATGAGCATTGGTGAGATAAAGCTGGTTATTGACCACAATCGGTGAAGCTAAAAAGGCCTTTTGCGTTCCATCTCCTTGAGAGCGCGATTCAGTGTTATGTCGCTGTCCACGAGAATTAAGCTGATCTGTTTTATGCATTTTTTTCCAAATATAATCATCCTCACTGCGATCTTGGCTGTTTCTATTCACTTCGGTTGGAATCTCTAACTGTAAATGCTCACCTGTCGCTAAATTCAAATAGCCGATAAACGGCTCATAACGTACTAGATAATAAAGTGCATCGCCTATGAGAACCGGGGTGTAAGGCTGCCTTTCAAAAGTTGTTTTCTTGGTTTTATGTAATTTATGGCTATCGGTATCTTCGTTATAAACGTAACGAGCAACTTGCGTTAAATCGTATTTCTGCTGCGTTTTTCCTGTGGTCGTATCTATGCTATAAAGCGCCAACTTTGTCTTTCCTGCAATCCATATCGCGCGATCTTCATTCCAAATTTGAATATCAGTAGCTCCCCATGGCTCTAGGTCAGTACTGGGAGCTTGCCAATTCCAAACGACTTGCCCTTTTAAGTTAATCAGGCTTAACCCTTCAACTTTTTCTGGTACACCATGAGGACCACCACGACCAATAAGTATTGCTGGTTCACCTGCTTTAGTTTTCCCTAACATCGGGGTGTTGTAATGAGTTAATGCCTCGGTACTCACCCATTGTGTCTCGCCAGTTAATTTATTAATGGCATGAAGATAATTCCATAGTGGGTTTCTGCTGCTATCATTGTCGAGTGGCGGCTGAACATTAAAAATCAAGTTACCTGAAGTTAAGGTATCGTATTGTTTGTTAAACGGTCGCCCTATCGTTGGCTGCCAACTTCTTGACCAAAGGGCTTCACCTTCTACAGTAAAGCTGGCCATAGTACCCGTTGCATTAACAACCCAAACTTGTTTGCCATCGGTTATTGGTGTTGGTGAAGTAGCATCACTAAAAGCATAGTTATACATAGTTTCAACTACACCTGAAATGGTACGTTGCCACTTTACTTTGCCATCAGCCGCACTAAGGCAATACAGGATAATATCCTTGCCAATGCCTTTACTTTTTAATTGCTTTTCCATCGCTACGTAGTGTTTATAGGATTTTAATAGCTCAGGTGTCTGCTGATGAATATAGTTATCATGTGCATTTTCAGCGTAAATAATAGCTTTGGCCAACGGGCTTTCTCGTGTTACTTTTTTTATCGCACGCTTAAGCTGCACACCCGAAAGTTTTTGTGATTTATCTTGCTTATATTTCGTTAGGAAGTGATTCCATGCTTCCTTAGATTTTTCGATGTTAGCGACTAACTCCTTATATTTATCTTCATTTTTAACGGAGTTAATAACATATTCAGAGTGTAGTTGATAAGAGGTTTTTGCTTTTTCAAACTCATCACTTATGGTTGAATATTTCGGCGTATCAAGGGGCTTATTAATGGTAAGAAAAACATTATCGCCCCAAACACTCAGGCCACTTTGACCACCCGCAGGTAATTCTGTTTTCCATAATACTTTATCGTTTTGTCTAACTGACCAACTTGTTGGCGCTGAAAAATCCCCTGTTATTTGACCTGAACCATTGGGCCCAGAAAACATAGGCCAATGATTATTAACTGGCCATAACTGTGTGGTATCAGTGTTGCTATTTTGTTGCTGGTTTGAAGCGCTTTTTAAAGCATTAGTGTTCACACTAATGCCTTTATTGCAGGGGTCTGTAGGGGCACTGTCTTGGCAAGCACTCATCATAGTTGTCACGCCTATAATGACCACATGTCTCATATTAAGCTTCATTTTATCCTCGTGAAATTAAGATACCCCAGACCAAAGCTGAGACTTTATTTATAATAAGCACACTATCATTCTAATGACAAGTAAAACACCCCTAATTATCGCACCCTAGTAAATTACCATAAAACCAGCACCTTTACATAGCTTTACATTTCCACGCTAAAGAATATTAACCATATATTACAGCAACTTAAAACAAAGAAACTCAAAAGATGTGACAACTACCACAGTTAAAACACTTTCAAGGGTTCCAATTAAAAGCAACTCTTTATATGATGATCAGAATTTATAAAAACCACTAAATGGGTTTGGTAGTCATTTATAAGTACCAATGACACCTAATCCACATAACACTAATAAAGGTCATAAAGGTAATAACATGAACTCACAAGCGTCGACTGCTGATAGCAGCCAATTTGCTCCAAACGATACAGCAAGTGCTAGTACTGCAATCATAGATAAAGGGTTATTAATCCCGTTTATATTAATTACCGCCTGTTTCGCCTTATGGGGTGCAGCCAATAACATGACTGATTTATTAGTACCTGCTTTTCAAAAAGTACTGAGTATGAGTCAATTTGAATCTTCGTTTATACAATCGGCATTTTATGGCGCTTATTTTTGTATGGCACTTCCCGCAGCCATTCTTATTCAAAAATACAGCTATAAAAAAGGTGTTTTGATTGGCTTAGGTATTTATGCCCTTGGCGCAGCACTTTGTTTTCCTGCCAGTCAAGCGATGAGTTTCTACTTTTTCTTATTTGCTTTTTATGTGTTTGCCGCAGGTTGTGCCATTTTGGAAACCGTTGCTGCACCTTATATTCTTTCAATGGGCCCAGAAGCAACAGCAACTCAACGTATCAACCTTGCTCAGGCCTTTAACCCAATAGGTGTTCTTTTAGGTGTTTACCTAGGAAAAGAAGTTATCCTCAAAGGATTAAATAGTGCTTCAGAATCTGAGCGTGGCGCTATGGCTGCAGAAGAACTTGCTAAAATTCAAGGTATGGAGCTATCCAATGTAGTCACTGCTTACATTGTTGTAGGTCTAGTTAGCTTGTTGCTCGCTACGTTAATTTTCTTCAAACGTTTCCCTGATGGTAAATCTGGCGATAAATTTGGTAGCCTTGGTGAGTCTTTCAAACGTCTAAGGAAAAACAGCAACTGGAAATTTGCCGTTGTAGCGCAGTTTTTCTATGTCGGCTGTCAAGTAGGTGTGTGGACCTACGCGGTGAAATACATAATGGTTAATCTAACGGGTGAAAATACTGAAGCAGAAGCGGCGCAATTTGTTTTCTATGGCCTGTGTGTTTATACAAGTTTCCGTTTCCTGTGCACATTCTTGATGACTTACATTAGCCCTTCACGCTTACTTTCGTTAATGGCAACCTTGGCCATTTGTTTTGTTAGTACGGCAATATTTGTTGGTGGTGAAATAGGTACTTATGCCCTTTTAGCGAGTTTCTCATGTATGTCTTTAATGTTCCCTACTATTTATGGCTTAGGACTTACCGGTGTTGGTGAAGATCGTAAATTAGGTGGCTCATTTATCATTATGGCCATCCTAGGCGGGGCTGTCATAGTACCATTCCAAGGTTGGATTATTGATCAAACGGACGTTAACACGAGTTACTTAATTCCACTTACCTGCTTTGCTATCGTGTTAGTTTACAGCTTGTTTGCACACAAAAAAGAAGCTGAAGTTGGCATCAACTAACCCGTAATACATATTAGTAAAAAAACAAAACAGTAAAATAGGTGCTAGAGCCTGTATTTATCTTATCTAGCACCTTTATCACGTATTAGAAAATTAGCTATTAACGCAATATTTAATCATTCAATTAAATAATTTTTACTTCGTATGATAGCAATTTTAGCTTTAGCAACAGTTGACACCAATAGCTTTTAAAGAAGTAACCAGAAAGTAGAGGACAATATGATCTTAACTAACCTATCCTTAAAAACACTATGGACAGGCTTATTATTAGCAGCAGTAGCGATTGTCTTTGCGGGTATCTCTGCCCCTATTGATAATGAATCGGGTAGCGGGTTATTTCGTTTTTTAGGTCGTTTTCATGTCTTAGTGTTACATTTCCCTGTTGTCCTGTTGATGCTCGCTCCTTGTGTGGAATTGCTTTCACTTAAAAAGGACTTTCATTCACTAAAACCTATTATTCCACTCCTTTGGTTGATTGGTTCAATTAGCGCTATCGTTACTGTATTTATGGGTTTAATGTTAGCAGCGAATGAAGGCTTTAAAGCTGAGCAAGTGCAATCTCACCAGCTCGGTGGTATGAGCGTTGCTATCCTTGCCTTATTCACTTTGGGTTTACAACAAAGCTATGCCAAATTAAAGAAAACATGGCTGTGTTACAGCTACGGTGCTGCCAGCGCTTCTCTTGTGGTACTCATTATGGCTGCAGCACATGCCGGTGGCAATTTAGTACACGGCGATACCTATTTAACTCAACACACGCCAGAGCCAATAAAGACTCTGTTTGATTTACATGAAAAAACCGTTGTTATTGCCAAGGTAGACGACCCTGTATTTAACGAACAGGTAGAGCCTGTTATTAATAAATACTGCACCAGTTGTCACGGTAGTGACAAACAAAAAGGCAGTGTGCGCTTTGATACGTTAAATCCCGATATGGTAAATGGTCACGATGCAGAACAATGGCACGCGGCCTTAGATATGATAAACAGCGGTGAAATGCCGCCAGCTAAAGAAGAACAACCGAGTAACGAAGAAAGAAGAATACTCGTTAACTGGATGACAGATAACATTAAATTAGCCTCTGCTGCCCGTAAAGGTGACTCAAAGCCACCGATCAGACGCTTAACCAAAAAACAATACACTAATTCGTTACAGGATTTATTAGAGGTAAAAATTAATTTTGGTAATACTTTACCTGATGATGGTAAGTCTGAAATGGGCTTTTCTAATGATGGCGAAATTTTGCAAATGACTTCATTGCATGGCGACTATTTCCAAAGTATTGCCAAACAAGCCTTATTAAAAGCAGTTAACTTAGGCGATAAACCCGAAGTTTTTCATTATCGTATAAGTTTCGGTCAAAATATCAGTTCAGGAGAATTTACCACTGAGCTCGATGGCTTTAAAGAAGTTCCGCTTGATAGTAAAAGCTTTGACATTGATTTACTCGATGAGCAAGGTAATGTTGTCGTAGCAAAAAACGCAGAAGAACAAGAAAAATTCAACGCACTTAAGAAGAAGTTTAGTATTAGTTTACGTGGTTCTTCTTATAGCCGCTTTGGTATGAGTAAAGAGGGTATTGTTCTGGCTTCAGCGCTACCTCATATTGAAAAACAGCCCTATTCATTTATGGGACCCTCGCCTAATTTAAAAGTACAAGTTAAAGACCTTTTCCCAAAAGAAGGCGCATTTCAAATGCGAGTTATCGCTAATAAAGGCACCTTAGGTAGCTATGTAAACGGTCAACTAAAAGGCGTGAAAAGCAATAAACCGCTAGTGAAATACAATAGTAAAAACCAAACGATTGCGCAGAATAGTCAAAGCGTTATTGTTAATGGCTCCGCAAATACAAAGCTGATAAATCTCAAAAAACAAGGTAAGTTTTGGCAACAAGAAAACCTAAAAAAGAATAAATCTGTCGCGGTAGTAAAAGCCAACATACCTGCAGATGCCTTTTATCAAATAGATTTAATTCACCCTGTTATTACCAATGTTGATGTTAACCAACCGAGTCATAAGGTTAAATTAGCCGTTGGCAAACAGTCAATCAACACCAGCCTTGATGTAAAAACGTCAAATAGCCAAGTATCAGCGTTAGGACTTATCTACCTTAATAAAGGTAACCACAATGTAAAATTAGTGGCAAATAACTTTGTCGGCTTCAGTGATATTGTGTTGACAAAGGTACCTAACAACAAAGAATTACTGGTAAAAGCGGCCAAAGCACAGGCTGAAAATGAACTGAAATTTGCGAACGCTTCACCATCAATACAACCTTTTGTTGGCACCCGATTAGATGATGGTATGGACTATCAAACATTCGCTGAACCTGTTGAGCTCGATTCAACGAATAAAAACACGCAGCAATATACCTTTACCGGCCGTTTAGAAAACTTACCACTGCCCACTTCAAGCGATGAAAACGACAAATTATCAGGCATTGCTCTATTAGGCTTATGGAATAACTTCTTAGTGAAAGAAACCGACTTTATGGGCCCGCCATTAGAAGTGAAAGCAATTGAGTTGCAAGCCCCCTATTTCGAGCAATGGCCATCAAAAAGCCATCAAAAAATATTTTTCGATTCACCTAATAAGCACAAATTAGCTGTATATACCAAAGAGGTGATAACTCGGTTCGCTGAAAAAGCATTTCGACGTCCACTCGATGAAACTGAACTGACTTTCTATCTTAATTTTTGGCAAGCTATCAAAGATGATTACTCACGCTATGAAGAAGGGGTCGTAGAAGTGATGGCTGCGGTGTTAACCTCACCTAACTTTCTATATTTACCTGAAGCGCCAGTAAGAGATAATAGTCATACCGCTAAACTCTTTAAAAACTTTACCAATTTAGTGGGTATCAGCTCAGCAAATGCGGCGAGCGCTCAAACGACGCCAATTTCAGAGTACGCACTTGCCAATCGCCTATCGTATTTTTTATGGAACTCTGCGCCTGATGAAATCCTACTCAACTTAGCGGAAAAAGGACAATTAACCACGCAATTATCTGCACAAGTTGACCGCATGTTAGAAGACCCCAAAGTTTGGCGCTTCATTCGTCCATTTGCCTATGAATGGCTGCGTGTAGATAGACACCAATCGATGAAAATTAATGTAGATCATTACCCTGAGTTTACCCGTTTTGTTAAAGCAGATATGGCAGAAGAAACTTATCAGTTTATTCACCACGTGTTAGCGGCAGATAAAAGTATTTTTAACCTCATAGATTCTGACTTTGCCATGCTCAATCAAAACTTAGCTGAATATTACGGTATTGATAACGTAAAAGGTAATGAGTTTAGAGCCGTTGCGGTATCTCCAGATCAGCACCGAGGCGGATTATTATCTCAAGGCGCCTTTTTAGCGGGTCACTCTGACGGCGAACAAGCCCACCCGGTTAAACGAGCAGTTTGGTTTAAAGAAAAAATATTAGGTACACCACCGCCACCTCCACCGCCCAATGTACCTGAATTAGACCCTGACACGCCGGGCTTTGAAAAATTAACGCTTAAACAGCAGTTAGAGACCCATCGTAATAAAGAGTCGTGTCGCGATTGTCATGCGATGATTGACCCTTATGGCATTGCTTTTGAAAACTTTGATGCTGCTGGTATTTACCAAACGCAAAATAAAGACAAACCTGTCGATTCCGTATCAATATTGCCTGATGGTGTTGAAGTAAATGGTATTGATGATCTTAAACATTATGTCATTAATAAAAAGCCACACTTATTTACGCTGTCATTAATAAAGCACTTATACAGCTACAGCTTAGGCCGTGAAGTACGCTTTAGCGATGAAGAAACTTTACAGACCTTGGCAAAAGAAGTTAAAGAAAATAATTACAGTATGCGTTCAATGGTTAAAAGCATAGTAAACCATCCAACATTTAAGCAGTTATAGGGAATGAGTTATGAGTAAAAAATCATCAAAAATTAATCGTCGTACTTTTCTTAAAGGCTTAGGCGTTACTTGTGCACTGCCTTATTTAGAATGCATGGCTGCGAGTCCTACAAAACAAACTGTTACGGGGGAAGCAGCCAAACGTTTATGCTATGTTTTTGTCCCTAATGGTGTGTGTTTACCTCATGAGTCTGAAACAAAATATCAACAATGGCATTGGTTCCCTAAAGAAGTGGGAGAAAACTACACACTCAATCAAACACTGTCTTCACTAGCCCCTTTTCGGGATAAAATGTCAATAATGGGCGGCTTAAGTCACCCCAAAAGCCGGAGTTTAGTCGGTCATATGACTGCCGACACCTGGTTAACAGGCGGTGATATTGGGGGTAGTGCCTATAAAAACACTATTTCAGTCGACCAGTATGCAGCACAAACATTAAAGCAGCATACAAGGTACCCTAACTTTGCTTTATCAAGCGATGGCGGCACTGGCTTTAAATCGAGAGTCGCGACGCTATCGTTTAATAGTGCCGGTAAGCCCATTCCAACAGAGCACCGTCACCGTCAAATCTTTGAACGCTACTTTTCGCCTACGGGCGGTGCGACTTCTGATGAGCGAAGAAAATCATTACAACAGAATAAAAAGTTGGTTGATTTAATTTTACAAGACTCAAAAAACCTTATTGCTAAGCTCGGAGTACAAGACAAACATAAAATGGATGAGTATTTAACCTCGCTAAACACGATGGAAGAGCAGATCCAACGCAGTGAGCAATGGCTAGATATTCCCATGAAAGAGTTCAACATAGCGGATTTAACCTTAGATGTAGATGCCACCATAGACCCTCAAGCCTATATTAGAACAACCTATGACTTAATGTTATTGGGTTTTCAAACAGATATGACGCGTGTGGTTAGTTATATGGTCGCGCGTGAAGACGGTATGGGCTTTGGAGAAAACTTCCCAAAACTCGCCTTAGGGCTTCCCAAAGGGCATCATAAGATGACCCACGATAAATCAAAAGGTCATTGGCAAGAATGGGGGCAATATGATGAATGGCTCGCGCAACAATTTAGTTATTTTGTCCAGCGGATGAGTAATACACAAGATGAGCATGGCTCTCTACTTGATAACACGCTTATCCTATACGGAAGTGGCACCAGTAATACGCATAACGCCAGAAATTACCCACTTATTCTTGCGGGAGGCAATAATCTCGGTGTGAAACATGGTGCATATCATGTTTTTGATGAAAAAGAGCCGATGTGTAATTTATTTGTCAGCATGTTAAATAGCGTTGATATACCGACAGAACAATTCGGTGATAGTACCGGGCCACTGTCGGCTATTTTTAATCAGACAACCTAGATTTATTATGAATGTAAACTATTTAACCACTTTACTGCTTTGTGTCGTGACTTTTACTAGCTTCGCTAATACAACTGACTCGCCCATAAAAGACAGCGCCAAAAAAAAGCAAATAAACTATCAAATTAGTGACAAGCCTAACATCGTTTTTGTGATAACAGACGACCAAGGTTATGGCGACTTATCTTCGCATGGTAATCCCATTGTAAAAACGCCAAATATCGACCAGCTCGGTAAAGAAAGTGTCAGTTTAACCAATTACCATGTCGCGCCTACTTGCGCCCCTACCCGTGCTGGTTTATTAACAGGACGATGGAATAATAGAACTGGCGTTTGGCATACGATTATGGGCCGTTCAATGTTACTAGAAAACGAAAAAACATTGGCTGATTTATTGAAGGTTAACGGTTATCAAACAGCAATGTTCGGCAAATGGCATTTAGGCGATAATTACCCGTATCGCCCTCACGACAGGGGCTTTGATTTGGCCTATTATCATGGCGGTGGAGGTGTCGGACAAACCCCAGATCATTGGAACAATGCCTACTTTGACGATACCTATATGCGAAATGATGTTAAAGAGCAGGGTTCCGGCTTTGTTACTGATGTATTATTTGATGAGGCCATTTCTTACATAGACATGGCTAAAGATAATGACAAACCATTCTTTGCCTATATTAGTACCAATGCGCCACATGGACCTATGCATGCGCCAAAAGAATACGCCGACATCTACAAAAACAAAACTTACAAAGACAAGAAGCTTTCAGTGCCAGTGCAACACTTTCTAGGCATGATCACTAATATTGATGATAACGTGGCAAAACTACGTCAATACCTTGCAGATAACAATTTAACAGAAAACACCATTTTCATTTTTACCACAGATAACGGCACCTCCACAGGTGATAAAATCTTTAATGCGGGTATGAATGGTAAAAAAGGTAGTGCATTTGATGGTGGCCATCGTGTGCCATTCTTTATTCACTGGCCTGCTGGCAAGTTAAACAAACCAGTAAAACAAAACACAATTACCTCGTTTGTTGATGTTGTACCAACCTTACTAGATTTAACGCAATCGAATAACACCTTAGCGGTCAACTTTGACGGCGTTTCAATAAAACCATTACTTTTTTCAACTGAGTCGTCACTAAGCAATGAGCCTTGGCCAGACCGCGTTATTTTTACTGACTCACAACGCGTATTAACGCCTAAAAAGTGGCGTAAAAGTGCCGTAATGACCAACCGATGGCGATTAATTGATGGTAAGAAACTTTATGATATGACTAAAGATCCTAGCCAACAAAATAATATCGCTAAAGCCAATCCAGAAATTGTGCAAAATTTAAGAAAAGCATATGAAAACTGGTGGCAAGATATTAGCACAAGCTTTGCTGAGCCAACGGCTATTCACATAGGGGATAACAAAGCCAACCCTGTTTCACTTACCAGTCACGATTGGCTAGGAAATAATGCCAAAGTGCCATGGCAACAAAGATCTATTCGACAAGCAATTCGAGAAAAAGATGGCAAGCATAAGGGGTATTGGTATCTTGATATAAAAGCAGCTGGCCAATACAAAATAACCTTAAGTCGCTGGCCGTTAGAAGTCGAAACAGCAATTACCAGCGGTATGCCTGCAGGAGCAACGGTTGCTGGTTCACGCGCCTTTAGGGCAACAACAGGTCAGGCATTTAACGCGGTAACATCAACCATTAATATTGCAAAGCAATCACAAAGTAAAGCCGTTGCCCCGAATGATGTAACTGTAGAGTACGAGTTGTCGCTACCAAAAGGAAAAACCAAGCTTGTTGCCACCTTTGCAGACAAAGATCAGCAAGAGCTTGGCGCGTATTATGTGCAGGTAGAAAAGTTAAATGAGCGCATTAATTAATTTTTGGTTAGTTAGCGATTAATTAGCGATCATAAATGGGGTCAGATACACTTTAAGTGCTTAATGTGTACCTGCTCCCATTTATTCCATTTATTTACCGCTATTTATTACATAACTTTACCCATTCTTTGAACTACTTTACATAAAGCTTTATAAACTAAGTTAATGAAGAAAATATAGATACACTTAACGCTAACAACTTATATTTGAGAGGTTACATTGGTCATGCTACATACCTTACGTTTTATTATCATAAGTACCATAATGATAAACCTTGTCAGCTGCGGTGGTGAGAGTGAAGACATAGAGTCTCCGATTGAGCCACCTATAGAAACACCTGTCGAAACACCCAGCGAGCCACCAACACAAGACGGTAATACACCAACTCAAGCCAATATCTTATTTATTATCTCTGATGATCAGGGCTTAGATGCCTCTGCGCAATATGATTTAAGTGACGATGTCCCTCAAACGCCAACACTTAATGCGTTAGCCGAGCAAGGTATAATCTTCGATAATATGTGGGTAACGCCTGCCTGTTCAACCACACGAAGCACCATCATTACCGGCAAATATGGTGTTAATAGCGGCATAGAGTCATTACCTGCAAACCTCTCCACAGATCATGAAATATTACAAAGCTACTTAAAGCGAAATCCCGGTTCACAAGCTTATCAATCGGCAGTATTTGGTAAATGGCACCTTGGCCAAAATGGTGATGAAACACACCCTAATGATGTCGGCGTTGATTATTATGCGGGCAACTTAGCCAATTTATCAGACTACTATAACTGGTCACTTACCATTAACGGGGTAACAGAAAACTCAACCGAATATCACTCAACAAAAATTACCGATTTAGCGCTAAGTTGGGTTAATGAACAAACTACACCTTGGTTTGCTTGGGTGGCTTACTCAGCACCGCATTCACCGTTTCATTTACCGCCTCAGTCTTTACACAGCCGTAACTTATCAGGTGAAGACAGTGATATTACCAATAATAAACGTGATTATTATCTCGCCGCGATTGAAGCGATGGACAGCGAAATAGGACGATTATTAACGAGCCTAGATGAAGAAACACGCAGCAATACCCTGATTATTTATCTTGGTGATAATGGCACTCCGAGTAACGTTATCGATGTTGCTGCTTATGATAAAAAACATGGTAAAGGCAGTTTATACCAAGGCGGTATTGCTACGCCCTTTATTGTCTCAGGTCAAGGCGTAACAAGACAGAGCCAAAGAGAGTCAGCCTTAGTAACTGCCACTGATTTATATGCCACTATCGCGGAAGTTGCCGGCATTACTGATACCAAGGTGCACGATAGCCAAAGTTTTAAGGCGTTATTTACCGACGAAAGCGCCAATAGCAAGGAGTATAGTTATACCGCCTATAAGTCAGCGGCCGTTACTGGCTGGGCTACCCGTTCACAAGACTATAAGTTGATTGAATTTGATGATGGCAGCCAAGAACTATATTTATTATCAGAGAACTTATCAGCAGATTTCTCAGAAACCGACAACTTATTACCCACTAATGATGCTGCGTTATTAACACAAGTGACGAACTTGGCGGCTGTCGCTGGCGTTATCAATGGTGATGAAAGCCAAAATCCTATCGATATAACAAACGCTATACTGGCTAGGCAAAGTGAAAACTGTGTAGATTATATTGAACAATTTACCTCAACAGTAAATGATATTAATGAAGGTGTGGTTTTTCAGGGAGACTTAGTTATTTCCACAGTAGGTGATAAATGTATCTTTAACACCAATGCTATTCCTAATCACGATTTTAATGATGGCGGTAGTGCCTTCCCAAATAAAGTCAGTGCACAAAACGATCAATTTGAAATAACCACCTCGCCAACAAAAGCCACGCAAGTGACCGCACTGTCTTTACAGGTAGATAATGCTATTTTGCTGAATGGCGTTAAGGTCGACCTTTTGGCTGCTGGCTGTTACGGTGTAGGTAATGGCAAAATTGGTTGTAATGATATGGCTCAGCCTTGGCGATACGACCCTATGCATAGCGAAAATGGCTTTGCCGTTGACTCTCATAATGCCCACGCGCAACCTGATGGCACTTATCATTACCATGGTACACCTCACGCACTGTTTGACGACAGTGCCAACCAGGACTCTCCCGTGATAGGTTTTGCTGCCGATGGTTTCCCTATTTTTGGCAGCTATTTTGACGATCAAGGAGACATACGCTCAGCACGATCAAGTTATCGTTTAAAATCGGGTCCTAGACCAGATGGCACAGGCGAACCCGGTGGAACTTATGACGGTTCATTTCGAGATGATTATGAATATGTTGAAGGACTTGGGGATTTAGATGAATGTAACGGTATGACAGTAAATGGAGGTTATGCCTATTACATCACAGCGGCCTACCCTTATGTACTCTCATGTTTTACTGGTACCCCTGACAGCAGTTTTACGAAATAGCAATAAATGGGAAAATACACCGAGTTAACATGGGGTACAGCACAAAGAAATGATTATTTAAAAATGATGGATACTGCCTTCCACCAATTAGCTAATGAACCATTACTTGGAGTTAGCTGTAATTATATCAGGGAAGGATATCGGAAGCGGCCTCAAGGCAGTCATGTTATTTATTACAAAGAGCATAAAGCCAATCAAATTTTAATAGTGCGTATATTGCATAAAAGTATGGATGTTAACTCCCCACTCTAGAAAAATATAACGCTAAGCTAAGCGGAAAAATATAGTTAGGCTAAAATGCGCGGAGCGCGAGCCACTGTTTTTTATCCTTCTTTATTGACTTGTTATAACTCAATATTATCTGAACTTAGCAGCTGTCGACTATTACGTAAAGTGAGTATTTTAATCTCATTTTCAATTTTATAGATAATGCGGTAATTACCAAAAACTACTTCACGATAGTTTGTACCTATCAACTCTGGAACCTCTCGACCTATTTTCAGGCTGAAAAGCAAGTAAATCAGTGCGATCAAAAATGTCATTAATCCATTTATCTGCAGCGGATGGTTTATCAAGTGCAATATATTTAGCGGTTGCTTCTAACTTTTCTAACGCTAAAGGAGACCAAACTACTTTCAACGTTGAATACTCTGTAAAATTCGCTTTCTAGCTTCAGAACTTGAAACACCTAGTCCAGCAGAAAGTTGCGCTTCTGCTTTTTGAACCTCTTCAAGTAATTCAATCTTTTCTTGCATAGATTCATACTCGGCAACATCAACAACAACAGCTACACCTTTCCCTCTTTGGGTAATTACAATAGGTCTTCTTGTTTCATTAACCTGACGTATAAAAGAAGCCGCACCAGCTCTAAAGTCTGAAAGCGGTTGGATATCCTGATCAAAATGAAGTCTGCTCATAACGACACCTTTAGTTGTACTTTATATGGTACAAATTATAGTTAAAACTTGAAGACAGTACAAGGCTTGGGTTTGTTTCTTAGTCATGTATCACCTCAATGTTAGACATTATCTAACTATAGAAGGTGTCCACTAAAACGGGGGAACTTCATTGTCCAGATTAAACAGCTTGTATAACTATTTTTTTATGAGCTCATTATTCATGTTCTTGCCACCTAGGAAATTTTTTCTTGGGGTGTAATTAATCCAATCTGTTTGCTTTATTATTTTATTTTGGGAGTTAAACTCTTGAACAATTACAAACAACCACGGGCCTAATTTTTGTCCATCATAACTAAACTCATGAAAGAAGCCTTCAGTTACAGCTGTATATTCCCCAACAACTTGGTTTGTGATTGTCAAAGCCTTATCACCTTCAAGTACTTTAAACTCACCTTTATCCCAAGCTAAGAAATTTCTTATTTCGGCTTTATTTTCAAGATGGTTTCCGTAAATAATATCTTCAAAGTGAGCTTTACTAGAGTAAAATGACATTAAACTTTCAAAATCATTTCTCTCTGAGTAAACCCTAAAATATTCATCGACTGCTTGAGACAAATCACTACTATTTTTATAAGTAGAAACACAACCACTTAGCATAAAAAGAATTATATAAATGAAAAGGACACGCATAGTTAGATATTTCACCAATAGTTATAACGCTAAGCTAAGCGGAAAAATACAGTTAGGCTAAACTGCGCGAAGCGCGAGCCAACTGTAATTTTTCCGTTTGAGCGCCTTGTTAGGGCTGCGATTAGGCATGCCAGTTGATATCTATTTTTTTGTGGGTTGCCACGCAGTCGCGCAAATATAGATTGATAAGGCTTTGATAAGGAACACCTGATTCTTCTGCCATTCCTTTAAAATAAGAGATGACGTCTTCGCCTAAGCGCATTGTGACTGGTTTTTTAAGTTTGCTAGCGTAAGGGTTTTTACGCGACTTCATAGTTGATAAATCATATTCATCTTTCATAATTAATGCCCTCGCTGATAGTGTTTACGTTCATTTTTTGTAGCTTTTCTGGCAGAAATAACTCTTACAGTATTTCCTCCGTCACGCTCACAGTGACAAATAAGAAGTAGGTTTGTTTCATTACTCATGCCAAGCATCAAAAAGCGATCTTCTGTTTCGGAGTTCTTGTGATCAAAGAACTGCACGGCGAAATCATCAAAGAAAACTGATTGAGCTTCTTTGAAAGATATACCGTGTTTTTTAATATTTGATGCAGCTTTGACTGCATCCCATTCGAATTTAATCATATGTACATTGTATGTACAAAACTCCGAGTTGTCAAAGTAGCCCTAGACATAATGACTCCCCACGAGGTGCTAGCCTCCATTATCG
>CAJXPG010000087.1 GCA_913057925.1 uncultured Colwellia sp.
AAATTAAAAAGCGTATCGCTTATGTTGAAGACATGAAACAAGGGCTGTTACAGGGGGACTTTAGATTACACTACCAAGCACAATTTAATCACTACGGCGATGTTATCGGTGCAGAAGCTTTATTACGCTGGCAGCATCCAGTTCACGGTAAAGAGTCACCAGCGGTATATATTCCTATCGCCGAAGAAAGTGATTTAATACTCTCTATTGGTCAATGGGTGATAGAGCAAGCTTGTCATGATATCCAAAAGCTAGAACAGCTTACACTACCTGAGCACTTTAAAAAAATAGCCATTAACATTAGTGCTAAGCAATTAGTACAGCATGACTTTCAGCATAAGATTATGCATTCAATTGAACATAACAATATTTCTGCTGAGCGATTATCTTTAGAGCTGACTGAAAATTTATTAGTAGAAAATATTGAAGATTCAATCAAGTTAATTGCTGCGCTTAAGGCAAACTCGATTGATTGCTCAATTGATGATTTTGGTACGGGCTATTCATCACTAACCTATTTAAAACGTATTCCGGCCAGTACGTTAAAAATAGATCGCTCTTTTGTCGCCAATATCGAACAAAGCAGTGAAAGTGTCGCTATTGCTAGCATGATAATCAGCTTGGGCAAAACACTTAAAATGAATGTTTTGGCTGAAGGTGTTGAAACTGAGCAAGAACTTAACTGCTTAAAAGAGCTAGGTTGTTACCAATATCAGGGGTATTATTTTACCAAGCCATTACCCTTTGATGAGTTTGTTCAATTGCTCGCTTAACTAGTAAAAAATAGCTAACTGAGCAAGCATTGTCTTTTAAATGTGCATTACAAATACTCAACCATAATGCCGACAAAGATAACTAAGCCAACCCAATGGTTATGTAAAAAAGCTTGGAAGCACGCTTCACGCTCTCTATTTACAATTAATATCTGCTGATAACTAAACATTGCTGCAGCAATAAGCAAGCTAAGCTGATATGGCCAACCAAAGGCTAGTATATCACCAACCACCCACAACAAAGTCAAAGTGAACAACTGTAAAAAGCCAATAATACGTTTGTCATTATTAGCAAATAATATCGCGGTAGACTTTACGCCTATTTCAAGATCATCATCTCTATCGACCATGGCATACATGGTATCGTAAGCAACCGTCCATGTTAGGTTAGCAATAAAGAGTAGCCAAGCAATGTGAGGGATTTCCCCTTGGGCTTCTGAGAATGCCATTATCATTCCCCAGCTAAATGCAGCACCTAAAAATACTTGGGGTAACTGAGTATAACGCTTCATAAAAGGGTAAAGAGCTGCTAAAAATACCGCAACAACAGACAAGTATATAGTTGCCAAACTTAGTGTTAACACTAAGCCAAGTGCGATACCTATCAGTAATCCAAAGAGGTTTATCGCTTCATTGCTAGTCATCATGCCATTAACTAACGGCCTATTTTTAGTGCGCTCAACCTTGCCATCGATTTTTCTATCAGCAAAATCATTTATCACGCAGCCGGCACTACGCATAACAAAAACACCCAAACTAAAAACAATCAGTAAATGTAAGTTAGGCCAGCCATCACTAGCGATCCATAGCGCCCAATAGGTTGGCCATAGTAGCAAATACGTGCCTATTGGTTTATCCATGCGTGTGATTAACTTAACGGCTAGCCACTTTTGTTGAATTTTTTTCAGCATTTAATTAGTCTTTTCGTCTCAGTTTTTAGCCAATTATCTTTTATTCTTGGTATGCAAACGCATCCGGTAAAAAGACCTCAGCCACCATCAAAGGCTTATTTTCTAGCATAAATATTGAGCGCCTTCCCCAAAGCAAAGCATTATCCACAGCGACACTGTTTCTAGAATCAAAGCTTTCAGCAAGCTTAGCGACACTTGAGTCGGTTGAAAAAGCGGAGACTTCCAAGCGTTGTCGCTTTAACGAAGGATTATTAAACAGCACCTGACCAAGGGGTTGTGTACCTAGATGCTCAAGCGCTTGCTCTTTCCCTGTCAAACTTGATAACGGTAATAAACTGCGGGCAAAAACTTGCGGTACATTATCACAATAAAGGATAACTTCACGTACCAGTATTGGTTCACCACTTTTAATAAGTGAACAAGCTTCATCACTTGAGCACAGTTGTTTTTGTTCACCAATGACTTCAACTCTAAAGTCACGACATTGTGCTTTAAGCCTTGCCGTAAGTGAGCCTTCATCAAGTAACCAAGTTTTTAGTGGTTCGGCTATCGAAGATAAATCACCTGCTTGGGGTGATTGCCAATGACCCGTTAAAGTAACCGGAAAGTTAACCATGTTATGCTTCATACAATAATACAGTAGTTATAAACGCCGCTATAGTAGCAGACCTTAACGCTAAACTCATTTATCTTAACTAAGCTTACAAAGTCAGTAATTATATTTGTTATGTTTTTACCGATAAAAACTTATTTTTTTATAAAAATAAGCAAGCAAATAGCTAAAATCAGGTTATGATAAGAGTAAGTGCCACCATCTCAAATTGACCAACATTTTATGTTCAAATATTTAACTATTCTTGTGCTTTTACTAAGCACCACAACGTTACGAGCAAATGCCAGTGATTATGCTTATTTTGGTTTTGAACCCGATATTGTCACCAACTATGTCGCCGTTAAAAAGAAAATGGGTTATGTGCGCTTAACGGTCGAATTGATGGTTGAAGGAGACAACTTAACCATAGTTGAACATCATGCGCCATTATTACGCGATGCGATAATTAATATTATTGGTCAGCAAGCCGAAGCTAAAGTTAAGTCAATGAAAGGTCGTGCTGAAATTCAATTGCAATGTGAAGAACAAGTAAAAGATCTCCTCATCAAAGAAACTGGCAAGCCATTGATTAAGAAGTTACTTTTCACTCAATGGCTAGATAACTAATAGTATAATCTGATTTAATAACTGCAAATCTAAATATACCTTTATAACAAGCCACCAAAAGACTTAGCTGATAAACGCACTAAGTCTTTATCTTTTCATGTATCACTACTTCATTACGCTAATCACTTTGTAGAGCCTCAATAGGATCTAGCTTAGACGCCTTAATTGCCGGATAGACACCAAAAGTCAGTCCAACCATGGCACAGATACTAAACGACAGAACAATAGCGGTAATTGACCATGAAACGGCCCACTCAGAATAAATAGAAATGAGCTCTGAAAGCAAAATACCAAAGAACACCCCAAGAATCCCCCCGATAATCGAAATAGTAAAACTCTCCGCGATAAACTGCAGTTGAATGTCCTTCTGCCTTGCTCCGACAGCTCTTAACAAACCAATTTCTTTTGTCCGCTCGAGTACGGTTGCCAACATAATATTCATAATGCCGATACCACCAACTAACAATGAAATGCCTGCAACACACGACATTACAATATTAAAAATTTTCTGCGTCTGTTTTTGCTGAGCCAATAATGCTGCGGGGATAACTATTTCATAATCATCCACCTCGTTATGACGGCGCTCTAATAAGTGACTAACGGCTTTTGCTGCTTCAATGGGATCAACAGAAGGGTTTAGCTTTAATTTAATACTATTAACTTCACTGGTTAATGGCTTACTAGAAAACTTATGAATTGCCGTATTTAGTGGTATAAAAACCTTATGTTGATCGCCCCCTAACTTGACGCCTTGAAAGGCATCTTTCTTTAAAAAGGGCGCCTGCAAAATACCTACGACTTTAAACCATAAATGATTTATTTTAACGTTTTTCCCCAACGCATCGCCAAGCGGAAATAATTGTTTCGCACTAGCAGAGCCAAGTAACACAACCTGAGAGAAGTTTAAATTATCGGCTTCATTTAATAACCTACCTTGCTCAAGCGAAAATTTAGATAACGAAAAGAAACTAGCACTGACGCCTATCGCTTTACCATCACTTTTACCTTGGGTACTAAATACGCTATAAGTATCAATCACTTTCTGCGCGCTAAATGATTCAACAAATGGCAAAGAACGAGTACTAATTTCACCATCACGAATAGTTAAACCAGAAGAGTGTTTACGCTGTTCTTTTAACTCTTTTTCTTCAAAGGTTTTACTCTCAATAATTAAATTATGCAAGCCCATAGTATCAATCATTTTCAGTGCTTCACGTTCTGCACCTTCACCAATATTCAACATGGCGATTACCGCGCCTACACCAAAAATCATGCCGAGTAGCGTTAACAATGTCCGCAATTTATGTTGCGCCAGTTCAGCAAAGGTATCCTTAAAAATGTCACTATACTTCACTTAACTGTGCTCCTGATTAGTTAACGATATTTGTTGCCCTGCTGTAAGCCCTGAAATAATTTCTACATGACTTAAATTAGTTTGCCCTAAAACGACTTCAGTTCGCTGAAACTTATTATCCTTAAATACGTAGACGTATGAGCTGTTATCTTTAGTAAAAACCGATTGTAATGGCACAATCAATTTCTCTTGTGCTTTTTCAATGAGGATATTGCCTTGTAATTTTCGACCTGGAACAAAAAGCTCACTATTTTGCTGCTCAAGGGTCACTTCCACTTCAAAATACTTTTGTGGATCGCCACGCTTTATCGACTTGGGAAACGGGGCAACCGAAGCGATCTTGCCTTTAAAGGGTTTATCAACATGGGCAAATAAATATAGGCTGACATCTTTTCCCGCCGCTAACGCTATGGCTTCATTTTCAATGACAAAGAGTTTAGCTTTCATTTCTTGGATATTGGGAAGCTCTGCAATTTTCTGGCCGGGCCACACAGATTGCCCAGCCCTTGGTTTCTCACCTCGCCAATTGGCCTTGTACGCTAATAATCCATCGTGAGGTGCTTTTATTTCCAATTGATTTAAGCTGGCAGAGAGCTGAGTTATCTTATCCTGCCTTTGTTGCAGCTTCATTTCCAATAACCCCATATCACCAGCAGAGCTATCACTGAAACTTTCATTCTTCCAAGTTAAGTACTCTTGTTTCGAAGCAAGGTAAGCGGTATTTTGCAATGAATCGATAATTTCAAGCTTAGAGCGTATTCGCACATCATCAATCGAAAAATTATCAGCAAACAACTTCTCTTGATCAACCATGCCAATGTCTCGATTAATGGCATCAAGCTCCTTATTCAATAACCCTTGTTTCTCAATGATTTCTTGTTGAGTGATCGCCATTTCATTTTCTTGATTACGGCTTTTGATTTGCATGGCTTCACCATCAAAACGAGCAATAATATCTCCTGCTTTTACCACAGAAAACTCTGGTGCTAACCAAGCAATATTTTGTACGCCATTGCGTGATACTGGTGCGCTAATCACAGTGGCTTTCGCCGCAAAAAGCTCTCCTTCGGCGGGAATTTCTATAGCAAAAGGCTGTTTTTCAAGTTGATATATCAGCGGAGACTCAGGTGCTTTGCCACATGCGCTTAGTAAAAACAGGCTTGGGATAACTAGTATTTTCATATCGATACCTCATCACCTAACGATAGCCCTTTTGCAATAATCACCTTATTGCCAACAATATGGCTCACTTCAATTTCTCTAACTTCATCATCAATTAAGCCTGTTACATTAACTATATGCTTACCTTCAACATTACGAATCGCTGTCACAGGTAACGTTAACGCGTTATCTAACACTTGTGTAATGACTTCAACACGTGCGGTAACTCCAGGTCTAATCGCGGCAGAATCGGACTTATCAAACGCGATAATTGCATCGAATATTCGTCGCTTATCTTGAGATGACTTATCTCGGAAGACTTTTCCTAAGTTAACAATTTTCCCCTGAAACACTAAATCCTGTGTACCGTCTAAGGTGATTTTTACTTTTTGTCCTAAAGCAACTTTACCGCTATCAGGCTCGGAAATTTGCGCTTTTAATTGCATCTTTTCTATGACCGCCAGTTCAATTATCGGCTGTCCAAATTGAACACTTTCGCCAACAGCAGGCTTTTCCCCTTGCCAGTTACTTTTATAAATAACCATGCCATCCATGGTCGCTTTTACTTTTAGTCGCTCAATATCTCCTTTAAAATTATTTACTTTAGCGGTAATGCGATCAACCTTTCCTTGAGCTAATTTTAAATTGAGGACTTTGTTGTTTCGATGAAAGGTCAATTTCTTATTCGCCAAAAAAAGATCATTTTCAGCAATAGTAAAGTCTATTTCAGCTTTTCTTTTATCATTATCCGATCGGCTATTATCGACTATCTCAGCTTTACGCTTTGCTTTTTCGAACTCCATTTTTTTCTCAGCGACAGCAAGAATAAGCTCTTGCTCAGTTTGCTTTTCTTTAACCTTCTTGTTTTCTAATTCTTTCACTGCTTGGTCTAATTCAGCCTGTTTGTCTCTTAGCCTATCGGTAACTTTTTGATCATCAAATGAAACAAGGTTTTGGCCTTTTTTCACCTGACTATTTTCTGGCAATAATTGTTTAATTTGATACTGCCACATTCTTGCAATGGACGGTGGCGCTATCATCGCCGTTTGCTGTGATTCTAACTCGCCACTGGCAGAAACAATCACCTCAATTCGCTCTTGTTGTACCGTTTCTACTTGAGCTTGCTCACATGCCTGTAAACAACAAAGCAAGCAAGCTATGAGCAACTTATTCATTATTTGTTCCTTCAAATTCTAGCTGTACACTCATACCCGGCAGCAGGGTTAAAGTTGATGATGCATCAAACTCAAATACGCTGCGGTAATACACGCCCTTTCCCCACTCCTTTCTTTCTTCTGGCTGGGTTGAAATATTGGTTAATTCTCCTGTCAGCCTAGCTTCAGGAAATGCATCTAGTGTCAGTTTTGCAGTACTGTTTAGTGTTAAGTTTTTATGATCGATTTCATGAATCCAGGCTTCAATGTATAAACCGTTCATTGACGGAATCTCTGCTATTTTCCACGAAGGTTGCGCTGTCATTCCGACAAAAACTTTTTCACCATTCCATGGGTGTGTACCATACAAAACTGGTCCACTTCGCTCTGCATAAACACTCATTTGTTTAAGCTTATTGCGATTGTACTTCAGCTTATCTTCTATCTTATCTATTGCTAACGTTTGTTTAGTGATGCCAACACGATTTTCAACTTTACTTTGCTTTAAGCTTTCAATTGCTTTGGCATTGGCAACAAGTGCTTTCTCAAATGTCAGTTGATTTTTTTCATAGTCATATTGACTCAAATATTCAACAGAAATACCGGCATCAATACGACTTTTTTCTAGTAGTAATGCTGTCTTTTTTTCTTCAAAAGTTGCTTCTAATAGTTTCTGTTGGTTATTGCCTTTAATGCGGTGCAACTCTTCTTCGGCAACAATTAAGCTCACTTCCAACTGTTCAATTTCATTTTGAATTGAACCACTATCGAAAACCACTACCAAATCGCCTTTTTCCGCGGTATCACCTTCCGGTAAAAGCCACTGCACCTGAACTCGCCAGCTGTCTGTCTTAGGTGCATAAAAAGTCTGGTTATCACTTGCCTTTATTTGCCCAGAAAGAATAAAGTTTTCGCTAGCTAACGTTGAATAAGAAGCCAGTAATAAGCTCAATGCTATGCACTTAAACATAACTTCTCCTCTAGCACTTTTCCGTCTTTCATACGGATAGTTCTATCAGCATAAGCCGCGATATCTTCCTCATGAGTTACCATAACAATCGTTTGTCCTTGTTTATGTAATTGGCATAACAAATCCATGATTTCATAAGACGTTTTCGAATCGAGGTTACCTGTAGGCTCATCGGCAAAAATAACTTTAGGCTTATTCACTAACGCCCTAGCGATAGCAACACGCTGTCTCTGTCCGCCTGACATTTCAAAAGGCTTATGGTGAGCACGATCGGATAAGCCGACTTTATCAAGTAATTCTTTACCCCTAAGTTCAGCCTCATGCGCTTCAATTTCACTATATCTAAGTGGTAAGGTCACATTTTGCAGGGCGGTTAAGCGAGGAAGTAGATGAAAGGTTTGAAAAATAAAGCCTATTTTTTCATTGCGAATTTTTGAAAGGTTTTCATCATCTATTTCTTTAATTGATTGGCCAGAGAGCAAGTACTCACCTGAGGTAGGAGTATCTAAACAACCTAAGATATTCATCAGGGTCGATTTTCCTGAGCCAGAGGTACCCATAACTGCGACGAATTCATTTTCTTGAATTTCTAAGGACACATTGGCCAGTGCGTTAACTTCAATGTCACCAGAACCATAAGTTCTGGTGATGTTATCAATCCTGATCACTTACTCTATCTCCATAATTTAACGAACTATTTTTGTTCATTGAATCATAAAAATAAATAAACAGAAAGAATAATGAGTAACGAAATGTATATTGTCTACAATTTCTTTTGCAGTTTTACTGTAAACACCGCAAGAAAGCAGCCGGAGAGTAAGCCAAGTAAGTGAGCAGTATTTGCTACATTTACCGGAAGTAAGTCAACAAAGCCCAAAACTAACCAGAACAGTAAAAATCCAACCAAGGGTTTAGACAATGACAAACCACGCTCTGGCGCTAAATAGCCAAACCACCAGACAAAACCAACTAACGCATAGACTACGCCAGATAGGCCGCCAAAGTTAGCACCAGACACTAAGTATTGTCCAAGGTTTGAGACGATTGCTGATATCAGTAATAGGTTAATCAAAGCGCCTTTACCGAGAGTTTTTTCTATATTGCCACCAAGCTGCCACCACCACATAGTATTAAACACAATGTGCAACCAAGAAAAGTGAAAAAAAGCAGGGCCGATAAGACGTATCGGATCAGATAAGAGTGCATCAATTGATAGTTTAGGGTAAAACTGCAAGCTATTAAATAACTGTTGTTTCCAGCCCAGCTCACTGCCTAAAAAGACCAGCCAACAAAGCGCAAAAACAACGAGGGTAACTACGCCAGCATGGGCTAAAAAGCTTGCTTTAAAAGTAGCAAAATCGCCAGTATTTATGGTGACCGTTTCATTTCTATCCCAAGCAGCTTGCTGATATTTACTGGCATGGGGTTGCATTATAAAAGCTTCAAATTCTGCTTTGGCTTGTGGAATAGATTCCTGCGGGCAACAAATAAGATACTCCTGCTCAGGAGTATCTCTAAGCTGTGATTGAATGCCTATTGAGAGTAAATAGTTACTAAACAACAGCGCAATACTGTGATCTTTAATTTGAACAAGTGGTTGTAACGATTCAATATTTTCATCTGAGTCATTCAACATCAGTGTTTATCGCTCAATAGTGTCAGGAAACTGCGTCTGCCACTGCGTAAAGCCACCATCTAGCGAATAAACCTCAGTAAAATCTTGGCTCACTAGAAATTGCGCAGCTTGTTGGCTTGAAATACCGTGATAACAGCAAACAACCACAGGAGCATCAGGATCTGCATCGCGTAGAAAATCAGCTAAAGACTCGTTAGTTAAATGCAAAGAGTCGGTAATCCGACCGCTAGCAAATGAATTTGCGTCACGAATATCTACCACAACATGTGATTTATCAGCTAGTAGCGTATGTAAAGTATCAACGCTCATATGTTTAAAGGTATTATCGGACACTAGGTATTCCTCTCATTTACTAATTTAGTTAACACTAAAGTGGCCAATATTTCACTGACCAGTCTTTCGCGATAACAAAGGGGGTGGACTATTTTGATAACGATAATTTTAACAAAGTAATCTAGCCCCTGATAGCACTGATTTAGGTCCAGTCTAGAATAACTTTACCAGATTGCCCTGAGCGCATTACATCAAAGCCTTGCTGGAAGTCATCAATCTTGTAATGATGAGTGATAATTGGCGTAAGATCTAAACCTGATTGGATCAAACTTGCCATTTTATACCAAGTTTCAAACATTTCACGACCGTAAATACCTTTAATAGTTAACCCTTTAAAGATAACTTGGCTCCAATCTATCGCCATATCGCTACCAGGTATACCTAGCATGGCAATCTTACCGCCATTATTCATGTTTTCTAACATGCTAGTAAACGCCATTGGCACACCAGACATTTCTAAGCCAACATCAAAACCTTCAGTCATACCTAGCTCTTTCATGACATCGCTAAGGTTTTCTTTACTCACATCAACAGCACGGGTAGCTCCCATTTGCTTTGCAAGGTCTAAACGGTATTGATTAATGTCAGTAATTACAACATGACGAGCGCCGACATGCTTAGCTACAGCAGCAGCCATTATGCCAATAGGTCCTGCACCGGTAATTAATACATCTTCACCGACTAAATCAAAAGATAAAGCGGTATGCACTGCATTACCAAAAGGGTCAAAAACAGCAGCTAAGTCATCCGAAATTTCATCAGGTAATTTAAATGCGTTATACGCTGGAATAACTAAGTATTCAGCAAAAGAGCCCGCGCGGTTTACACCGACACCAACAGTATTTCGGCATAAATGTGTGCGGCCACCACGACAGTTTCGACAATGGCCACAAGTTATGTGCCCTTCGCCTGAAACTCGATCACCAAGACTAAAACCTTTAACTTCTTGTCCAATGCCGACCACTTCACCGGCATATTCATGACCAACCACCATAGGTACAGGAATGGTTTTTTGTGACCATTCGTCCCAGTTATAGATATGTATATCGGTACCACAAATTGCGGTTTTTTTAATTTTGATCAATAGATCATTGTGGCCTAATTCTGGTTTTTCGCTTTCTGTTAACCAAATACCCGGCTCTGCTTTTAATTTAGCTAAAGATTTCATTGTCACTCTCTATCACTATATTTTTTAGTTTATGCAACTTGTATATACAAATAAAGATTGAAACGTTAATTGGTATATACAAGCTAAAACACTGATTCTAATTAGATTACTGCCATCTCTTTACCGATGCGGGTAAAGGCTTCAATTGCGTGGTCTAATTGCGCTTTACTATGAGCGGCAGAAATTTGAGTACGAATTCGCGCTTGTCCTTTTGGCACAACTGGGAATGAGAAACCAATAACATAAATCCCTTCGGCTAATAGGCGATCGGCCATTTCACTAGCAACTTTTGCGTCACCTAACATTACCGGCACAATGGCGTGATCTGCGCCAGCACAAGTAAACCCTGCCGCTTCCATATTGCTACGGAAATAGGCCGCATTATCTTTTAATGTTTTTCTCAGTGCATCACCATCGGCTAATAGCTCAAGTACTTTAAGAGAGGCATTTACAATGGCAGGAGCAAGTGAGTTAGAGAATAAGTATGGACGTGAGCGCTGACGTAACCATTCAACCACTTCTTTTTTAGCTGAAGTATAACCACCCGAAGCACCACCCATGGCTTTACCTAAAGTACCTGTGATGATATCAACGCGATCCATCACTTCACAGAACTCATGACTACCACGGCCCTGTTCACCAACAAATCCGACCGCATGGGAATCATCAACCATTACCATGGCATTGTATTTATCTGCTAAATCACAAACACCCTTTAGGTTTGCGATAACACCGTCCATAGAAAATACACCATCAGTAGCAATTAACTTAAAGCGAGCACCAGCAGCATCTGCTTCAATTAAGCTTTGCTCTAGCGCTGCCATGTCGTTGTTTGCATAACGGAAGCGTTTGGCTTTACATAAACGTACACCATCAATAATTGATGCATGGTTTAAAGCATCACTGATTATGGCATCTTCAGGGCCTAAAATGGTTTCAAATAATCCAGCATTGGCATCAAAACAAGAAGAGTACAAAATAGTATCTTCCATGCCTAAAAACTTACTGATACCTTGTTCTAATTCTTTATGAATATCTTGAGTACCACATATAAAACGAACCGATGCCATACCAAAGCCATGCTCATCTAAACCTGTTTTTGCTGCGGCAATTAGTGCTGGGTGATTTGCTAAGCCTAAGTAATTATTGGCACAGAAGTTAACAACCTGCTCACCACTGGTCACCGCAATTTTGGCTTGTTGTGCAGTGGTAATAATACGCTCGGCTTTGTATAAACCATCTGTTTTTACTTGTTCAATTTGTGCTGTTAAATGCGAGTAAAAACCTGTCTTAGATACAGAATCAGTCATGAAAATTCCTTAAATAATGATTGCCCTTAATAGGTATATTATCAACTTAGCCTCTCGCAGAATAAAGTGGCACTACTTGATGATATGACCTTTTTTATAGTTAATTTGACATATTTACCTGTCAAAGTGTAAGTTTGTAGCTATATTATGAATATATCTATGAAGATGGAGTATAGTTTGTTAACTGAAAAAGATGAAGAATTGCTAGCAATATTACAGCTTAATGCAAGAGCAAGTGTCTCAGATATTGCGAGAGCAACGGGAGTATCGAGAACGGCGATACAAAACCGTCTTAATAAATTGGAAAACAATAATGTTATTAAGGCATACAGCGTAGTACTTGATAGTGCCTATACCAGTGGTTTGATTTCCTCTAATGTCTCACTGAAAGTTAAACCTAATTTACGACAACCCATTTGTGTCGCCTTAAGAAAAGTTCCACAAATTAGTCATATCCATTCAATTAGTGGTGAATATGATTTACTCGTGACCATACAAGCCAGTACGCTAGAAAAGCTTAGTGAAGTACTCAATTTGGTATGTTCTACAGAAGGGGTAGAAAGAACAAACTCTGCCATTATTCTTGATACTATTTTTGAACGTTAAGCACGCTAGCACTTGTCTTATCGCAAAGTAGACTTTAACCAAAGCGCGATATCATTAGCTAAGTTTTTATTCGCTCTCATGATTTGATAATTAAGCTTATCACCTTTATAGACTTGCAATTTTGATTGGTTAGCGCCGCTCCAAGCAAATAACTCTTGTGCAGTTGCATAACTCATTGCATGTTGAGCAGAGCTGATAAAGTAACTAGGGATATCTAATAAGTTTTTATAGCGCTCTTTATCAGCAAAACTCATTTCAGGCGTAAGTAGCACCATAGAATTAAGATGAACTTTTTCTGCCAATGCTACAGCGTAAGCTCCCGAACAACCACTTGCAACGATTGAAATACCTTTACTCTTATCAACCTTACTACGTAAATATTCATACGCCGATTTTAAGTCATCTGGCCAATATGACATAAGCACCGCAACATCATTCTGGTAACTGACAATATCTTTCGACTTTTTTTTAACTTCTAATTCAGAATACCCCTGAGCAATACTATTGCCATACCCTCTAAAATCGAGAGATAGGGTATGTAGGCCTTGTTCGGCAATACTTGTCGATAATGCTTGGTATTTGTTTCGTTCACTTTGACAATCATGCAAAACAATGACCCCTGGCATATTCTTTTCTGAGGCTTTTTCTGGGAAAAAACGGTAGTCGGCAGTCAACAAGAAATCATGATCAGCACGCGCCTTAAACTTAACTTGATATTTTGAACTCACCTTCGCTGATTTAGTCGCTTCTTCTTCAGCAGCGATTACCTTTGAACAGGCAAGAAAGAAAATGACTATACCTATAGATAGCAGTAATGTTTTTTTAGTTACACTGATACCTTGTGCATCCTGTATTTTTTGTCTTGTGGTTTTTGCTATCATATTTGCTAACGCTTATTTAGAAACCCTTTGGTATAATCTACCGACAAACTAATTATAGAGCAATATTCACCAATATGATTTCCTTGCTAATTTACCGCTTTTTACTATTGCTACTATTACCATTCGCGCTGCTTTTCTTATTAATTCGCTCTAAAAACAACAAAGCTTACCGTCAACGGTTAATAGAACGCTTAGGCTTTTTCCCCAAACCATATAAGCAAGGTGGAATTGTTGTCCACGCAGCAAGTGTTGGCGAGGTCATCGCCTTAAAAAGCTTTATTGAAAAGCTATTACTTACCTACCCTAACGACACTATAACGGTAACAACTTTTACTCCTACAGGCTCAGCGCAAGTAAAAAAGCTCTTTGGCAATAAAGTTCAACATGGTTATTTACCGTTAGATTTATATCCTTGCACCGCATTATTTCTACAAAGATTAAAACCAAAAATGATCATATTTATGGAAACTGAGTTATGGCCCAACTTAGTTGCCCAATGTGACAGCAAAGCGATTAAGTTATTACTTATTAATGGCCGTTTATCAAAAAACTCTTTAAAAAGTTACGCCAAGATTCATCGTTTGATTCAACCGTGCTTAAACCGCTTTGATAAAATACTGAGTCAAAGCCAAGAAAATCTCAGCAATTTTTTACGACTGGGTGCCGATGCGCAGCGTTGTGAAAATAGTGGTAACTTGAAGTTTGATATCAGCGTTAGTGAACAAGTGCTTAACAAGAAGAAAGAATTAACAGCGTTATTGTTCCCAACTGAAAAAGACAATAAAAGAAAAATTTGGTTAGTTGCTAGCACCCACCAAGGGGATGAAGAAATAGCGCTTGAGGCTTTTAACACCTTATTGCAACAGTTCCCTTCACTATTATTAGTGCTGGTGCCACGACACCCTGAGCGTTTTGAACAAGTCGAAAGCCTTTGTCTTGAAAAAAATCTTACCTTAGCTAAACGCAGCTCCAATATCCAAGTAAGTAATGAACAGATTTGGCTACTGGATAGTCTAGGTGAGTTGATGGCGGCATTCGCATTAAGCGATATTGTCACTATGGGTGGTAGCTTTAGTGAAGTTGGCGGACATAACCCATTAGAGCCGGCCTTATTTAATAAGCCGGTGATTGTCGGCCATAACATGAGCAACTTTAATGAGATAATGCAGCAACTTAGACAAGAAAAGGCCATTGCCGAGCTTAAAGAAAACTCAACCGAAGAACCCTCCGCGTCTCAATTAGCCACAGAAGTCAGCAAACTATTACAGCACCCTGAACAACAAAAGATATTAGGTAATAACGCTTTGACAGTTGTCCTAGCAAACCAAGGAGCGAGTGATAAAACCTTAGCTCATGTTAAAAAATTATTAGGAGAAGGTTCTTGAGTCAAGCTATCAAAAATCAGCAACTAGCAACACTTGCTGAGGGTAAAAACCACTGCCTATACAACAAAGAGCTAGTTCCTGACTTCAGAGCAGCAATGCTTGAACCGAGTTACTGGCAACAAAGAGATGCAATAACAGGATCAGCGAAGGGGCGCGGCACTACTTGGTTTATCGCCTATCAAGATGAACATAACCTCAACCATGACTGGGTTTTACGTCATTATTACCGTGGCGGCATGATTGGTAAGTTGATTAAAGACAGTTATTTTTTTACAGGCATAGATAAAACGCGCGCCGCATGTGAATTTAAGTTGCTACAGCATATGCAATCTTTGCAGTTGCCTGCGCCACAACCAGTAGCCTACCGTATTATTCGAAAGTACTTTACTTATCGAGCTGATTTATTATCCACACGTATTAAAGACGCAGAAGATTTGGTGGCCATTTTATCAAAAGCACCTTTAGACGATAAACTTTGGTTAGAAATAGGTAAAACCATCAAACGTTTTCATGAACATAATATTTATCATCATGACTTAAATGCGCATAACATCTTAATCGATGATAAAGAGCAAGTGTATGTAATTGATTTTGATCGTGGGGAGTTGCGTGAAAATGATAGTACTCAAGCAACATGGCAACAGGAAAATATGCAGCGCTTACACCGCTCATTTTTGAAAGAATTAAACAAGTTACCACAGTTTCACTTCAGCGAAAAAAACTGGCAAACATTAATGACAGGATACGGTGCAGCGTAAAAAACAACTAGTAGAAGACTTGATTAAGCCTTAGCCGCCTATAGGTACAACGCCCTTTACCTGTAAACCTGTTGGAGTATCGGTAACATCAATTTTATGAAAATTTAGTGCAAACGACATCGCTTGTAACTTGCACTGCTTTTTGCCGTTAACCAACATTTTACTCTTAGAAGACGACTTTATTTTACGAATGGCATCGGGTGTATTAAATTCCATTTTAGATCTCCTTTTAAATCCACTTTATCGCGCTGTACATTTAATGCACAGTACCAGTGTAGAGTATATTTCTCTTAATGCGAATAAACTCTACAATTTATCGAAACGGCTTCTATTTTTCTTGCCAATCTTTATACTTATGCGTCATACCCTCAAGTTGCTACACATCACCTCAGAGAAACGTCAAATCAATGAACAAGATAGCCGATTTTACATTGGTCTAAGCGTTTCAAATATTGCTGCTGAAGAAGGCGGCACATCAACTCAAGAACTTGGTTTAACGGTTGTTGGGGGTTATAACTACTCACAATACCTGAGTACAGAATTATCACTCTTCAACCTTGGAGAACACAAAGAGCTACCGTTGAAGATTTAATCGAAGATGGTATAGATACCAGTATCTATTATGGTATTGGTGCTAAATATCAGTTTAAGGACAGGTCATTACTTTTAAAAACAACAGTGGCAGATCTGGATGCGGACTTGAATATAATTTCATTACAAGCCCACTATCACTTTTAAAAATGGGTAAAGCTCTGCTCTAATTATCCAGCTCAATTAGTAAAGTACCTGCTCAACTCGAGTTAGCGAATCTAAATAATCCATCATCTCTTGAGATAATGGATTATTTGTTAAATTAATCATCTCAAGTTTTAAGTTGTAGTCAAAATTCATATAAGCAATTTGACTCCCGTTAATCGCAACAAAACTTAGCTCGGTAAATTCAGCAGTGTCAAAAGCTGCTATAGCACTATCTGATATCGAAACTTCCTGCAATTTTTGACTGCTGATATCGATAGTTTCTAAATTATTCGCACCCCAAACAGATAAAGAGGTCAGATTGGTGTTGCTAGATAAGTCCAAATGAGTTGCACCGATACGCATCATTTCCAGTCTTTCAAGTGCCGTTGCTTTTGTTAGATCTATATTTATTAATGCTCCATACAAAGAACCTCCTGTAAAAGATTCACCAACTAAATAGGCCTCAGTGAGGTTGTCATGAACACCCAGCACTAAATTTCTTATTACAACATTCGATAGATTCAAGGTGGATAATTGAGGGTTGTGTGAAAAATCTAATTCTTCTAAGTACTTATTTCCCCAAATTTCAAATGATTCAAGTTCAGGGTTTTCACTTATATCGGCAGTAATAAGACCGCATTCGTAGCAGTCAAAAGTAGTAAGGTAAGGGAATGATTTACCATCAAATTCAACAACGGTTGTCGACTTGCCAAGACCTAAGGTAGTTAAATTGGTAAAGGTTTTTAGCTCATCTAAAGCACCTTGATCTAATACACCTTCGCCTTCATCGCAAAACAGTACTTCGACATCTTCAATATATAAATAGTCATTCGCCTGAGCACTCGCTGTTACGCAATCAGTAACACTGTCATATGCAAATAGCTGGTTCTTCAATAACGATGCATCGTTAGCATTATCATTACAAGCAGCCAGTAGTATTAATAAAAGTAATGTCGTGGTTATTTTCATAGTTAATCCTTTAAATTAATTAGTGTTAATTCCGATTTAAATTCTCTAAAGAGCAGTGCACTTCATGGAAAATAGCTAATGTTTCAATCTATTAAAGTCACTGAAATCATTATTCGCTTTCAATGAACTCAGCGATTACGCGCACTAACTCCGCTTCAATTGGCAACTCTGTTTAGCTGTAGATTTGCAGATTAGCTTGCCGATGATGTGACACTTCTTTAAAAATATGGTTCATATTTTTAATAACTATCTTTTTAGCGTTTACATTGAACGCTGCTAACTTTTCTGCATCTGCTAGACCCAACTGAATAGCCGTGGGCCCAGAGCCAGCAATCATTTAAAGATAAGCATAGTGACTCTATTCAATAACCACCGCTGTACCGTAAGCCAATAATTCCGCAGCCCCTCCTGATATCACAGAGGTTGTGAAGCGAACACCGACAACGGCATTTGCCCCTAAGCTGTTGGCTTCATCCAGCATGCGATCTAGCGCTTGCTCTCTACTTTCAGCCATCAACTTGGTGTATTCATGAATTTCTCCGCCAACAATATTTCTAAGTACCGCTAAGATATCTTTACCAAGGTGACGCGCACGAATAGTATTGCCGCGCACTAAACCGAGATGTTGCTTAATATCTTTACCGATAATGTGTTCACTGGTTGAAATAATAATCTGACTCATAGTTTTACCTTCCTGTATTTATCCGTTTTCTTAATGATCCATCTTTGGCGTAGCACTGAAACAAATAAACCAACACCACCGCCCCATAAAAAACTCACTGCTAATTTGCTATACCAAGCCATCTCGGTATCAAACCAAAAAGAATACAAGCTAAAAGCTATTAACATCACCAAGCCTGCAATGATAGAAAACCACCCTAACCCCTCAATACGCCGTGAAGTTAAATCATTAACAATGTTATCCAATTTCTCATGCTCCATGTCTGGGCACGCTGTTTTACCGATAGCCTGTTGCAAATCCTTTAACCCTCGGTAAGTAGCTTGGCACTCTTCACAGTGCGTAAGGTGCAGCGCGACTCTTTGGCTTTCTTGCTGAGTAAGTTCACCATCTAAGTAACCTGAGATTAATATTTCAATATGCTGACAATCATTTATGTTATTCATAATCATTCTCCTGCTCAGCTTGTAATCTTGCTTTTAATGCCAACCTAGCACGGTGCAGTTTTGACATAACCGACCCCTTAGGAATATTCAAAATTGCAGCAATATCCTTATAGGAAAAACCGTGAAAATCCTTTAATAAAAGAATTTCACGCTGCTTTATTGGCAATCGATTTAATGAAAGATGTACTCGCTGCTGTAATTGCTGAGTCGCTAATCCTTGCTCTGGGTTGCTGTTAGTATCATCAAACTCATCATCTATCTCGACATGATTATGACGTTTCTTTTGTCTAAGACGATCTATCGCTTTATTTCTAACGACTCGAAAAAACCAAGGTTTAAAGTCATGACTTTGATGATTAGGCGCATTTTTATGGGCAATGGCAATAGCGGCTGCATCTTGCAGCACATCATGAGCATCCGCAGGCTCTTGCAATAACTGCATAGCTAACTTGAATGCATCTTGGGTTAGTTTTGCCAATACATTATTCATTAAATGGCTATCTCAATTTCTTTAAATAAATGTGTTCGATATTATATTAACGAACCAGCGAAGTATTTATTCCTGTCTCTTATACACATCTCCGAGCCCACGAGACCGTACTAGAT
>CAJXPG010000088.1 GCA_913057925.1 uncultured Colwellia sp.
TAAGAGACAGGTATTTTATAGAAACATTTATGCCAGCCTGTTTAGCAACAGTAGATAAGCTATCTCAAAATTAGTGTTAAATTAGCCTGTAGTTTATATCTAGTCATTATCAGGGTATTTAACTCTCACTTGTAAAAATTCATCATAATTACCAATAAAAATATCGACCAGCTCACTATCGAATTTTTTATCTTTTTCTGATATCAAAAATTTCTTTATTTTATCTGCCGGCCAAGGCTCTTTATAAGAGCGCTTTGAACCGAGTGCATCAAAAACGTCGGCTAATGCCATAATGCGCGCTTCAATGGGGATCTCTCGCCCCTTTAATCCTTCAGGATAACCAGTACCATCCCAGTTTTCATGATGGTAACGCGCGAGACGAGCGGCAAGTTTTGAAACACTCACTGATGACTTTTCCAATATGTCTCCGCCTATCTGAGCATGGGATTTCATAATTTCCCAATCCGCGCCTGCCAGTTTATTAGGGCTATGTAAGATTTTCTCTGGTATGGCAATCTTACCTAAGTCGTGTAACGGCGCAGCCAATCGAATTGCTTCAACAAAACTCTCTTCTAGACCTAGTTTTCTAGCCAGCATTTCACAAAATATTGCCACACGACGAACATGCGCACCGGTTTCTTTACTGCGAGCCTCTACCGCTTCACCAACAATAAAAAGTAACTCTTTTTGTGTTCTTTCTATTTCTTGTTGTTTTGTTAAGCTTTCTAAGATAAGTGCGACATTGGTAGCAAATAGCTCAGCTAAATTCGTCTTAAAATGTTCACCGTCACCTTCAAAGTCAATGTACAAAACCGATGCGGCATGATCAGAGGTTCGGTAGTAACCGACAAAACAGCTTTGATCACTGTAATGACTTTTATTATCAAATGCGTTCACTATTCGCGTTTTCACTTGGCTATCAATACTTGAGCCTTCAAGCGAGTCACTTTCACAAACATATTTTCCGGTACAGGCGATAATTGAACTCGTTGCGTTCTGTGCAAAATCAATTTGAGTTCTCGCAATATAAAGTGCGGAGCTTTCAACATTCATTAATGCTAAAAGATGGTTTAATGCAGCAGAGCCAAACGCTTTAAGTTGACTAATTTTTAACAAATCATGGGTGGCTTCAATAAGTTTTTTAAAGGCATCAAGGCTTCGCTGAATGGTCATGATGTCTCGATAAGCACGAATACTGGCATAAACCGTAGTGATCATTTTATTGGCGGTAAAGTCGGTTTTTTCTTTGTAATCGTTTATATCAAAATCTTTAATGACTTTGGCTTCAGGTGCCGTTCCTGCCTGCCCAGTTCTAAGAACCAAACGAATCACTTGGTTTTTATGCTCTTTTCTTATCCATTCAACTAATTCTAGCCCTGCATGATCTGTTTCCATTACCACATCAACAAAAGCCATACAAAAAGAATCGTCTTTTGACAAAATTTCTTTTGCTTGCACACTTGAAAAGGCAGAGACAATATCTAACCGTCTATTTTCAATTTCAGCATCAGCAAGTACTAACTTGGTAACTTGATGAACTGATTCATCATCATCGATAACTAAAATACGCCACACTTTGTCTGAATGTGTTGTTTCATTGTCACATTCAATTTCATCGTCCGCTTCGTCTTGAAATATAAAGTCATCCATTAATTATTTTACTGTTTAGCAAGCCGTAATATCAGTGTAATTCACCTTGGCTAAATTACTAGGAGCCAACGAAAATACTTCAATATAAATCACATATTTACCGGCGATTTTAGGCATAAAAAAAGCGGCTAAGCCGCTTTTTATTTATCATAATTAACAATGACTAGTTAAACTGATTTACGATTTTCACCACGATGTCATTTAACATTGCATCAGGCGCTTCTTTATCATCAGAGGTAATGCGCTTTGTTGCCCAACCATGCCATACTGGTTGGTGAGTTTTAACATCATAAATGTCTATGGCAAGTTTACCTTCAGTGTATTGTTTAACACTTGTTTCAGTGCCCATAGACATACTGCCGTAGTAACCACGACCGCCATAATAACCGCGTCCCCAACCAAAACCAGTGTTATAAGTTGCCGGATAGCTATTTACTTTGATTTTTTCTCGACTACCTACGGTATAAGAAATAGTAAAGTCTGCTTGTTCGGCATCTTCAATTAATTGGTAACCCTTTGAAGTAAAAGCTTGTTCAATGTAATCATCAACTCTTTCTTTCATGACAGGGTTAATATCTAGTGGTGGCGCCATTATTTTCCCCTTGGTTAACCAAGCAAAGGTTTTATAATTAATGGTTTCAATTTTGGTGTTTTTATCAAAATCGACTTTTGCTGAATAAGTCGCACAACCAGCAGTTAATGCCACCAAGGCAGAAATGATTAGTATTTTTAATGGGCTCATATTTGTTCCATATTTGTATTTAGACCTGTTTATCTGTCAATGGGTCTAAAATGAGAAGTTAAAACCAATATAAATCATATTTAATGAGTAATACAGATAAAACAGTGATTTAAATTGTATCTAATTAAAACAAAAACGTTATTAATAGAGGCGATTTCAAGCAATTTACTTCGTCAACCATTCAATGGAAATAAAATTGTTCGGTTTTTTGTCTAATTTGTATTTATTCATTGACAGCAGTCACTAAAGCCTTTAAAAATAGGGCTATTAAATATTCAAATTTTGCCTAAAGCCATGACTAATAGTTTAACAGTCTTTAATGTCGTCCTCTTTGTCGTAGTGGTGCTCACATCACTAGCGGGGATACCTTGTGCTTAACAAAATTTTAGGCTAAATAACAAGAAACCCTCGCTCTTAACAGGCCGAGGGTTTTTTATTGCCTATTTTATTAATGAACTTATAACAAACAATTAATTTTTCAACAAAATGAACAACTCAATCAAGGTGAAGGTATGACAACAGAGCTTTTTACTGGTGCAGAGATGGTAGTTAAATCGCTATCTGCGCTCAAAGTTAAATATATTTTTGGCTATCCTGGCGGCTCCGTTCTAGATATATATGACGCAATTTTTCAACAAGATGAAATTGAGCATATTTTAGTTCGTCATGAGCAAGCAGCAACGCATATGGCTGATGGTTATACGAGAGCAACAGGCGAAGTAGGTGTTGTACTAGCAACGTCTGGCCCTGGTGCAACCAACTGTGTAACGGGTATTGCCACTGCCTACTATGACTCGATTCCTATGGTGGTACTTGCAGGACAAGTAGCCAGCACCCTTATTGGTAATGATGCCTTTCAAGAAACCGATATTGTTGGTTGTACTCGCCCTATCATCAAACATAGTTTTAACTGTCGCACATTAGCCGATATCCCAGATGCTATTGCCAAGGCATTTTATTTAGCAAACACCGGCAGACCAGGCCCTGTTGTTATCGAATTACCTAAAGATATCTTATTACCGGATAATAAAGAGCCCTTTACCATAGATACCGAAATAAAAATGCGCTCTTATAATCCGAATATTAAGGGGCATCCAAAACAAATTAGAAAAGCAGCGCAAACCATTGCCGACGCTAAAAAGTTAGTGGTTTATTCTGGCGGTGGCATTGTACTGTCTGATGCCTCTGAATTGCTCACCGAGTTAGTTGAAACATTGCAAGCTCCGATAACCAACACCTTAATGGGGCTTGGCGGCATTTCTGGTACGCATAAACAGTTTATCGGTATGCTTGGCATGCATGGTAGTTTAGAGGCTAATAAAACCATGGCCAATGCCGATGTTATTTTAGCCTTGGGTGCTCGCTTTGATGATAGGGTTACTAACAATGTTGAAAAATTCTGTCCTAACGCCACAATTATTCATGTAGACATTGATCCGACTTCTATTTCAAAGACCATTAACGCCCATGTGCCTGTTGTTGGTCTAGTGGATGTTGTAATTCAGCAACTGCTTGATGAGTTAAAGCAAATAGAATATACACCCGATGAGCAAGCGTTATCGCAATGGTGGCAACAAATTAACTTATGGCGCAATGTTAAAAGTTTTAGTTACCAACAAGAAGAAAATGGCAAAATCAAACCTCAACGCGTAGTTGAAGCCATGTATAAAATCACCAATGGCGAAGCTTATGTTTGCTCAGATGTAGGTCAACATCAAATGTTTGCTGCCCAGCACTACCCGTTCGCCAAACCGCGCCAATGGATTAACTCAGGTGGTTTAGGCACCATGGGCTTTGGCTTACCTGCAGCAATGGGCGTTAAACTTGCCTTCCCTGATAAGCACGTAATTTGTATTACAGGTGATGGCTCAATTCAAATGAACATCCAAGAACTTTCAACGTGTTCGCAGTACAGTTTACCTGTAGTTATTGTTACCTTGAACAATCGCTCGTTGGGTATGGTAAGACAATGGCAAGATATGGTGTATGGCGGACGACATTCGTCATCTTATATGGAGTCACTACCTGATTTTATAAAAATTGCTGAAGCTTATGGCCATGTTGGTATTCAAATTGACACCCTCGATGAGCTTGATGAAAAATTAACACAAGCATTTAATATTAAAGACCGCTTAGTATTTGTTGATGTGATGGTTGATGAAAAAGAGCATGTTTACCCGATGCAAATTCGCACAGGTGCAGTAGATGAAATGTGGTTAAAGAAAGGAGTTAAAGCATAATGCGCAGAATATTAGCCATTTTGATGGAAAATGAACCGGGATCACTATCACGCATCGTTGGGCTATTTTCTCAACGCGCCTATAACATTGAAAGTTTAACCGTTGCCCCGACAGACGATACCAGTTTATCGCGTATGACTATCGCAACAAAAGGCGATGACAAGGTTTTAGAACAGATAGTTAAGCAAGTTAATAAACTTATCGATGTGATTAAAATTACTGATATCACTGACAGAAAACACATTGAGCGTGAGTTATTACTGGTAAAAGTCTCTGCAATGAACGATAAATCTCGCACAGAGGTCAAACGTATCACAGACATTTTTCGTGGCAATATCATTGATATTGGCAAGCAAGTTTATACCGTGCAATTAACCGGTAATGCCGACAAACTTAATGCTTTTATCGATGCTCTGCAAAACGAGACTGAAATCATTGAATCTGCGCGCTCAGGTTGTGTTGGTATGGCTCGTGGTGATAAAGCGTTGCGTCTGTAACTGAAAAATAGTTATTGTTAATTTTTGAGTAAACTAAAAAAGAGGCTTAGTGCCTCTTTTTAGTTATTGAATCACACTGTAAATATATTAATTAAAGCTTAACAATCTTATCAAGCATACCAACAATAGACGGGTGATAACCTGAACGTGCAACTTGATATATCTCTTTAGCAAGCTCAGTCAAGCCTGCATCATTAAGGCTTTTATACAATGGACGGACAAATTTACCGCGACCAATGGATTGAAGATAACTAGCAACGGCAGGAAGCACTTTCTGATAATTATTTCTGATGGCGACAGTAAACCAAGCAAACGCAATTTCAGCATTTTTTGACTGGGTTAAATTAAAGTGGTTGTCTAAGTCTTGTAATTGTTGCTGGGTTAATGATTCAGGTAACGTGGTTAAAAAATACTGCCAATGATGAACTGACCAGTTAGATGCTTGAAAATTATCTGCACTACCCTCTGCTAACCACTGCTGCTGGCTTGTGACAACTTTATCTAAACTGCTTGATGTTGGCGCTACAAACCAATTTGGCATACCCACACCATGGATCCACTCTAGCAGTTCAGCTTCGCTAATTTTATCTTTATGATCAACTAATAAGGTTTGTTTAGCATAAGCAATAAAGTCTTCGGTAGTAATGGCTTTAAAGGAGAAATGCTGCACATAAGTGACTAAGAACTGATCAAAATCACTACGCCCTAACCTTCGCTCTAAATCATGAACAAACATGGACGCTTTGTCATAGGTAAAGCGATCAAAAGCATTGTTTGGATCTTCTTCTTGTACATTGGCCGTGACTGTCTGTTTCTCAACCGGCATGGTTTTAAACTCTTCTAACAATCGACCGTATTCTAATACCACTTCGAGCTCTGCCATCTCTTTACCATAAACAGCCTCTACTATGCGATTAGTAAAGTAAGTGGTGAAACCTTCATTTAGCCACAGATCACGCCAAGTTGCGTTACTCACTAGGTTTCCGGTCCAAGAATGTGCTAATTCATGGGCAACAGTTGAAACAAGGCTTTTGTCACCAGCAATTAACGTGGGAGTCATAAAAGCTAATCGTGGGTTTTCCATGCCACCAAAAGGAAAGCTTGGCGGCAAAACAATCATATCGTAACGACCCCAACGGTATGGTCCAAGCAAACTTTCTGCAATTTCAATCATTTGCTCGGTATCTTCAAACTCTTTTGCACAGGCAGTTAGCATGCTCGGCTCAGTATATACGCCACTTCGTGAACCAATTGCTTGAAAGGCTAAATCACCACAGGCAATCGCCAATAGGTGGGTAGGAATAGCTTCAGTCATGCGAAAAGTAAACGCGCCATTTAATTCAACATCAGCATTATTTTCTGCACTCATTACCACTCGTAGCCCTGTTGGCGCTGTGATATTGGCATTAAAGGTTACGCGTGCTTTAGGGCTATCTTGCAGCGGGATCCAACTGCGGGCATTTATTGGTTGAGATTGGCTAAACAAGTAAGGTAATTTTTTACCTGATGTTTGTGCGGGTGTTAACCACTGTAAACCTTCAGCTTCGGGGCTAGTTTGATAATAAATTTTAACGGCTGCATCATCAGCAATTAAATCAATAGTTAAACGGCTTCCTAAAATTTCATCCGCTTGTGCTAACTGATAGCTCAGGGCTTGTCCTTCGCTATTTTCAATACGCTCAATGGTTAAATCTCTCGTATCGAGGATGAGTTGTTTAGCTAACCTTGCCTCTTGATGCTCAATGGTAAGGTTTACATAACCTGATAAATTTTTTCGTTCAAAACTAATGGCCAGTGCCAAGTCAAAGTGCGTGACCTTCACTTCGTGGCTATTGGCGTAAGAGTGATAATCACGGGTAAGATCAAATTGCTTCATAAAATGCATATCCGGTAAAATTGAAAGTGAATTGAATTGCTTCACTAAAGAAATAATAAAGAAGAAAGGCCCGAGATAACTCAGGCCTGATTAATATGTACAACTAGCTCTGACTGGTTGCGGTTGCTGTTGTCGACTCTGCTTGGCTAATTTGCTTTTGTAAGCGATATACCCATTTAGCATACAAGTAAATACCAACGCCTGAGACAGTGCCAACAGTGGCGATGATGTACCAAGCCATACCGATATTATTCGCCTGATATAGTGTATCTGTCATCACTTGAGCAGGCTTATCGGTAAAGCTTACTAAGGTGTCGAATGCTTCACCATTTTTAATCGCCGCTACTTTATCGCTAGCCATACCAAGTTGCTCTAGATACTCTCTAGAAAGACGATCTTTTGAGGCATAAATATCATATAACCATGGACCTAACTTCCCTTCTAACGTCCAACCTATGCCTTGTGGCAGCATAACAAAACCTAAATACATCGCCTTTTTATCTGCTGGGGCAATATTGCCCATAAACTCACCTTTTTTCGGGCTTAATAACATCTCTCCTAAACTAAAGACTGCGATAGCCACTAACATGGCCCAAGCCATAGGCGTAAATCCAGCCAATGTCATCGCAAGACAACACAGGATACAACCCACTAACATACTACTTAATATTCTAAACTTTGCTGTTAGACCCGCGACAATAAAACACGTGGTTGCAATCATTAAAAAATTAACACTCATCAAGTATTCGGGCATTATTTTGGTGCCCGCATGATCTAACCCTAGTAAACCTATCCATATCGGATTTTGGGTACCACCTGAACCAAATAAGTCTGTGACAATAGTACTGGTATTCACCCAGTCTTCAATATGCTTTGGCAATACATCAAACATCGCATTGAACATAAACCAAAAACCTGAAAAGGCAAACATATAGCCTAAAACCAAAGGTTTAGTCGCTTCTCGAAAAGATTCTTTCCATAGTGAAGTTTGTTTGATTTCTCCTGACTTTACTTTGGCTTTTTTCGCTAAGCGCTCATCTCTGCCCGGCTCTTTATACATCAGCAATAAGATAAAGTTTAACGAGATAATCACTGCACAGGTGTAAAATAAATAATTCCAACTTAACTGGCGTAATTGCACCGCAATTAATGGCCCTAACCAACCACCAATATTGACCAGTTGATAAAAAACCCCCCACGCCATGGTACTATTCTCACGCTTAACCGACTTCACCATAGTGCCCTGTATACCCGGTTTAAAAATACCAGTACCAAAAGCCAGCATCATTGCGCCCATAGTAAAACCTAGGAAAGAGGGAAAACTTGCCATGGTTAGGTAGGCGCAGATCTTTATTACCGTAGAAGCTGCTATCGTTTCTTTATAACCTAAACGATCGGCAGTACCGCCGAGCAAAATTGGCACAAAAGTTTGTGTTAAAGCGAAAATAAACATGATTGAACCATAATCACTCATGGTTAAACCTAGTCCGCCTTTAGATACCGCATCGGTTGCATAAAGGCTGGCACTGGCTTTAACACCGTAATAAGCAATTCGCTCAACGATTTCCATGCCTCCAACTAACCAAAAAATATAACCTAGGCTATAAATTGATGCCCAGAGCCCCATTTGTTTAACATCACTTAAGTTGTTTTCGGCGTATGTATTTTGTTGATTCACCTAGCTATTCCTTATTATTATAATTACCCGCAAATCTTGCATACAATATACACGATAGTTTTATCAATGATAACCACCGTTTTACTTTCCTAAGACCGAATCACTTTAAGGTAAAAACAAAAAAGCATAAGAGCTTCGCTCTTATGCTTTTAATTGTGTAGCTCACTAATGTGTTGAAAAGTTATACAGAAATAGTTAACTGATAGGTAATTTACTAGGGGCTGTTGATCTTTCGAGATTACTTTTACAGCAACTTGTTTGGTATTTAGACAAGGCAGAGCATGTGATGTGTAGCTGGCTACTCGAACATTCGATAACGCAGTCTACATTTCAAACAATTGCTGCCCTTAGGGTTCATTTAAAACAAATTTACTCATTGTTATTCGCTTTTTTAATAGAATGACTATGATACAAAGCTCGCGCCGCGATTAAATCCGTTTTAAATTGAATAAATTTTAACCCTGAAAGATCAACAGCCCCTAACTATTAAAGCAAAACTTGGGAAAATTGGACCATTTATTGGCATTGTTCATGTAAATTCGCTTCACTCTAGTGACATGAGATAAATAACATACTCTTACCTAGCCTGAAGATAAGTGGTTTGTTTAAGGGTGCGTATAGAAAGATCGACTCTGTTTAGTAGAGTAAATTAACCTAGAAATGAAGTAATAAGACTAAATAGGGAAGCTAAAGAGTAGACGAAAAGCGCTGAAATTTTTACTAAAGCGATAACTCAAGCCAAGTGTTTCAATACCCGCCCAAGAATAACCAATGGTTTGTTCAAACTTCATGGTAAAGCCAAATTCTAAACTGTTGGTTAATGTAATATTTTTTTCTTCATCAAAGCTTTTAATTCTCGGCATGAAAAAATCAACTTCGCTAAAGTACCAAAACGCAGTAGCGAACAGTCTGGGTTGATATTGATAGCCAAAAACCTGATAACGAACAGGGAAGCCCGTATCTACGCCAAGTTGCATGGCAGCATAAGAGTCTTGAGCCTGATAGCCATTGCCATCATAATTCGCATAATAAATTCGATTCGCCCAAATGGCATCAAGCTTATTAATGTCAAAGTGATATAGCGCGGACACTCCTGCCGAATGGATAGTAACCCCTTTATTGGTCGTTAAATTTCTGCCATAACCCAGATCGATATAGCTTTCGATAAGCCATTGCTTAGTGTAGTAATGTTTAAATTCAATGCCCGGAGTAAAGGTAATAGTCCCAACTTCATCTGGTAGTTCCAAATTAGGAAGATCTGCTAATTCAAAATCAAAAAAACCAACGGATACAGGTAAGCGAAGTCCATAACTTGTCTCGCCTTGCTTACCTAAATCATAAGAAAATGGCATGCTGATCAAGCTAGCATTTTGCCCTGTTGTTCGATAAATACCGCTACCTAAATAGTTTGCATAAGCAAAGTGCACAGGCTCAGTTTCTTGTGCCTCAACATTAAAGTGCAATGAAAAAGCGATTAACAATAGCAGAGTTTGTTTCATTAATAGTTTATACATTGAAGGAGAGGTAAAATAATCGTGGTAAAGTCTAATTAATTAAGCATAACAGCATTAGGCAAAAAAAAACCAGTGATAAAGTTATCACTGGTTTCATTTCTATCGGTTTTAAGCGCTACTTGCTAATTTTAGCCCAAGTATCACGTAAACCAACAGTACGGTTAAAGACTAACTTACCTTCTTCTTCAATGGCATTGTCTAAACAAAAATACCCTTGACGCTCAAACTGGTAAGCTAACTCTGGTTTAGCATCGGCTAACGCAGGTTCAACTTTTGCCGTGTTTATGACAACCAGCGATTCTGGGTTAATGGCAGTATGAAAGTCTTCTTCCGCGGCTGGATTAGCAACCGTAAATAACCTGTCATATAAACGCACTGTCGCATCAAGTGACTTATTGGCATCAACCCAATGAATAACACCTTTAGGCTTAGTACCGTCAGTTGGATTCTTACCTAAAGTATCTTCATTGTAATTACAATAAACCGTGGTCACATTGCCTTGTTCGTCTTTATCACAACGTGTTGCGGTCACTACATAAGCGCCACGTAAACGCACGGCTTTATCAAGCACTAGACGTTTGTATTTCTTATTGGCTTCTTCTCTAAAATCTTCCGCTTCAATATAAAGCTCTTTAGAAAACGGCACAATACGTGTTCCTTGTGCTTCATCACTTGGGTGATTTTTCACAACGAGATCTTCAGTTTTATCTGCTGGGTAGTTTTCAATAACTAATTTAATCGGGTCTAATACGGCCATAGCACGCGGCGCATTATCATTTAAATCTTCACGAATACACGCTTCTAAAACGCCCATCTCGATGGTGTTTTCCATTTTGGTGACACCGATGCGCTTAGCAAACTCGCGAATTGATGCTGGTGTATAACCACGACGACGGAAACCTGCAATAGTTGGCATACGCGGGTCGTCCCAACCATCAACTAGGTTCTCTGTCACTAATGAGTTCAACTGACGTTTGCTCATTAAAGTATATTCAAGATTTAAACGTGAAAATTCATATTGGTGTGGTGTCGCCGGTACCGATACATTTTCAATAACCCAATCATATAAACGACGGTTATCTTGAAACTCTAAGGTACAAATAGAATGGGTAATGCCTTCAAGCGCATCTGATAAACAATGGGTAAAGTCATACATAGGGTAAATGCACCACTTATCACCCGTTTGATGATGGTGAGCAAAACGGACACGGTAAATAATCGGATCACGCATACACATGAAGCTTGAACTCATGTCTATTTTGGCGCGCAGCGCACAAACACCTTCTTCAAACTCACCATTTTTCATTTTTTCAAATAATGCTAAGTTTTCTTCAACTGAAGTGTCGCGATAAGGGCTATTTTTACCTGGCTTATTCAGTGTGCCACGATACTCACGTGTTTCTTCTGCATTTAAAAAACAAACGTAAGCTAGACCTTTTTCAATTAATTCAACGGCAAAACCGTGTAATTGGTCAAAATAGTTAGATGAGTAATGAATATCACCCGCCCACTCAAAACCAAGCCACTTCACATCTTTTTGAATTGCATGAACGTAGTCAATGTCTTCTTTTTCAGGGTTAGTATCATCAAAACGTAAATTACATAAACCGTTATAATCTTGAGCAATACCAAAATTTAAACAAATAGACTTGGCATGACCAATATGTAAAAAGCCATTAGGCTCTGGTGGAAAACGAGTTTGTACACTCGTGTGCTTGCCACTGGCTAAATCGCCATCAATAATATTGCGAATAAAGTTTGTTGGGCGGTCTTGTACATCCGACATGAAAATAAACCTCTGAAAATAACCAAAATTGCTATCTGTTTGCTATAAAGTGCGATTTACGCACAAAGATACGCGGCATTATAGCAAGTGTTTAGCAGGGAGAATAGCGTTTGATAGCAGTATATTGGCTTAGTTTTCCTACTACCTTGCATAAATAAGGAAGGATTCTCCCTGTTCTTTTTCAATGTCAACAAGCTTATCGATATGATGTTGCTCAAGCTCAGTGCCCTTAGTGAGCATAGGCTTGTTTTCAGCGTTAAGAATATCTCGCGTTAGTAGCAATTTGGGCTGTAAATCACCACTGTTTAACAAGTAATCAACTTCACCTTCCTTCGAACTAGGGCGCTGCGCTAAAATTGCAAGGTATTGACCAACGAGTGTCGGATCAAACATTGCTTTTGCTAACTCTTTAATACGAAATTTCGCTTCAACGGTTGGAGCCCTTACGGGTAGTTGGCGACCAGTAATTAGATTATCGTAAAATGAAACAATAGCGATAATCCTTGAGCCTAACGGGATGTCCTCACCCGCGAGATGTTCGGGCGGAGTAGAACCATTATAGTTTTCGGGAATATGCTTAATGATTTCAGCGACAAACTTAAGTTCATCTACTTTTTTAATGAGTTGATAACTTTTGAGGTAAAATTCACTATATAGAGACTTATCATGTGCTGAAAGGCTATCTATAGGCTGGTTAAGTAAGCTTTGTTCAAGTGACAACTTACCCGCCTCATATAACAAACCGGCAATGTATATTTGAAACATGGTCAACTTATCACAGTCTAATTGCTCAGCAATAAGTCTTGAGTGCGCGGCAACACGAAAGTTATGACGAGTATCATCTTGGTTATGCAAACAGATCGTTTCTGCGTAAATATCAATAAAGGTTGAGAAAGTCTTTTTTAGTCGAACAAAGCTGTTGGACTCTCTCGTTGAAAGCAGCTGTAACTTCTGTTGCGTTTTACTGGTTTCGAGCTCAAGCGAACTATTAATTAATGACAGCTCGGCATTTTTAGCTAAATTGACTTTTAGTAGCTGCTTAGTTTTTCGTTCATGAATAAGAAGCTCATAGGCACTATTTAACTCAGAAATTAATTCATCATTGTCCCAAGGTTTAGAAAAATAGTGGCTTATTTTACCGTCATTAACAGCGGTAACCGTTAAATTGATATCTGCATGACCCGTTAATAAAAAACGTTTACAGTGAGGATTGATCTCGATTATTTTACCCAAAAAGGTCGCGCCATCCATCACAGGCATTCTCATGTCAGTAAGGATCAAGGGAATATGGGGATTGTCTTGATAAAAGCTAATCGCTTCATTGGCATCAGAAAATAAAAACAATTGAAAATGCTTACGCAGTACACGGTTTAGCGCATTAAGTACTTCTTTTTCATCATCCAAAATGAGTAACGCAGGCTTATCCATGTGGTTTTCCTTGTTAACGGTAATTAAAAACAGATCGTAATATCATTTGTACAACACTTTGATATCTTTAATTATAGCCAATTATTTGTATAAAAAGACGCAAAGTGCAAATAACGCTTATGACTTTGCAAATATATTCTATGCTTAAAGTATAACCCTTTTAAAAGACCTCTAATATGGACATAAATAATAGCACGTCAAGAATGGCAACTTTATTACTGGTAGATGATGATTGCAATATCTTACAGGCACTTAAAAGGGCCTTACATGGAGTAAATGCCAACATAGTTGACTTCCAATCGCCAATAGAAGCCTTGGAGTATTGTAAATTTAATCAGCCTGATGTGGTTATTTCAGACCAACATATGCCTGAAATGACTGGTTGTGAGTTACTAGAACAAATTAAAAAACATTGGCCCAATTCACAGCGCATCATTTTATCCGCTTATCAAGATTTCGATCTAGTCTCTGCAGCCTTTAGCTCTGGTGTTGTCGAAAAGTTCATTTGTAAGCCTTGGGTAAATAAAGAATTAAACTTTGTCGTAGATAAGGCGTTACACAAAGAGACTGATGGAAATGTATCTACCACAGATGAGAGTGACAGAGTCCCTTTATCAGGATTAATCAACTTTCATGGTATTGTCGCCGAAGATGAAGCGATGCATGAATTATTTAATAGTATTAGGCATGCATCAAGCACTAACGCGCCAATATTTATTACTGGTGAAACGGGCACAGGTAAAGAGCTAGTTGCTAAGGCTTGTCACTTTGAAAGCTATCACAAAGACCAACCCTTTATCGCCGTAAACTGCGCGAATTTTAGTGAGAGTTTAATGGAGTCGCAGTTATTTGGTCATACCAAGGGAGCGTTTACCGGAGCGGTTGCTAATCAAGAAGGGCTATTTTCCGCAGCTAAACAAGGCACGTTATTTTTAGACGAAATAACCACTCTGTCAAAAACGTTACAAGCTAAATTGCTCAGAGTAGTTCAAGAAAGGGAGTTCACTCCGTTAGGCACCAACAAACTGGTCAAATTCCATGCGCAAATTATTTCAGCTTCCTCTAACTCTATTGGTAATGCGGTAATGGAAGGTGAATTTCGAGAAGACCTATATTACCGACTGAACGTCATTACCATGGCTTTGCCGCCATTGCGTGAACGAGGAGGAGATTTAGTTCACATTGCGAGCTTCTTTTTGAAAAAATACAATAAAGTTGAAAATAAACACTTTAAGAAGTTCTCTCGTAATGCTATTCAAATCATCTGTGCTTACGACTGGCCTGGTAATATTCGTCAACTTGAGAATGTTATTCATGGCATGGTGATTTTAAATATTGGTGAACAGATTACGTCTGAAATGATCATTAAGTCATTATCAACGACAGTAAAAAATTATACTGCTATTCAACCACCTCCAGCCATTCACACTGCAGCAACTATAACGACGCCCTCCACTCCCCCTGTTTATGATAGCCCTCATTTAGATGAGGCTGATAACACCATGGTAATAAAGCCGCTGTGGCGGGTTGAAAAAGATGCTATTGAGTCAGCTATTTCACATTGTCAGGGGAATATCCCTAAAGCTGCCGCGCTACTAGAAGTTAGTCCATCTACCATTTACCGGAAAAAGCTCAGTTGGTAAATAATGTTGTCATCGCTATTTAGCAAGCTAACAGTTTTAGCTTGCTAAATAGCATGTAAATGACCCGTAACAATAATTTTCCGCCATTACTCCTACTGCTATTTTATAGATAAAACTTAATTATTCCTTGTTTATTTAATTCCAGATATGAATATTGCTTTTCATTTTGCAAAAAACTAGCAACAGCAAAACCTTAATGCTTTGATAATTAACAGTTAAAAAACTGGTACTGTCTTTGCTATTACTAAGTAATCAGTTAATGGGACCTCGCTTGGAGTTTGTTTATGTTGCCTTTAAAAGTTGCTCTTACTTCACTTTTTGCTTTTGTAATACTTTTCTCTAGTCATATAAATGCAAGTCCCTTTGAAAGCTGTCCTTCAAAAGCATTTTTAATGCAGCAAAGCATTGCTCAGCTTTATGGCGTTAATCTCGTTACTGGCGATTACTCTTTAATCGCCAGTGACTTAGGTACCACAAATAAAATTAATGCTGTCGGATTCAATTTCCATGACAATTATATTTATGGTTGGGGCTATGAATGGGGAACCCTAGTGCGTATTGGCGGTGATTATCAAGCAAACCCTCTCACTCTTATTGACAATCCAGGTGTTAATTTTTATGTGGGTGATATTGCGCTTAACGAAAATAGTTATTACTTTTATAGAAAAGGCGTAAATTACGGGCTTTACAAAGTATCGCTTGATGAACAATCCGCTGATTACCTCAAAAGTATAAAAGTTATTAATGGTCAAGCATTGTCACTCAATATTTATGATTTTGCCTTTCACCCAGATAACAGTTTTCTCTACTCCGTTGATAGTAATGGCATACTTTATCAAATTGATGTCAACTCTGGCTCTGCTAGCAATTTAGGTAATGTCGGTGAAATAGGTACTTTTGGTGCCGTTTATTTTGATGTTGAAGGTAAGTTTTATATCAGTCGAAACAGTGACGGTCATGTTTTTATTATTGATGTTGATGACCCTAGTCCGCAAGCTGAATTCTTCGCTTATGGGCCAAGTGCATCACAAAATGATGGTGCTCGCTGCGCCATCGCCCCTGTTATTGATGAGTCTATTGATCCAACAACTGACTACGGTGATGCACCAGATAGCTATGGAACAACGTTATTTAGCAACGGGGCTAGACATGGCATTAGTAATAACTTTTTAGGAAGCAGCATCACCACTGAGCATAATGCCAATGTGTACCCCAAAACCGATGAAGATGATGGTATTATTTTTTTAACCCCCCTACTTTCAGGCAGCGACAGCCTAATTCAAGTACACACAACTGGTGCAGGTTATCTCAATATCTGGGGAGATTGGAACCGTGACGGGCAATTTTCTAGTGATGAAAAGTTAATCTCGGATCAGTACCTAGATAACGTCAATGATACCTTTTTAGTCAATACTCCCATAGCAGCATTAAATGGCTTTACTTGGGTAAGAGCAAGATTTACTTCAATACAAGGTATTGTGGCCAGTGGTGGTGTTGCTGACGGAGAAGTAGAAGACTACCGGGTACTGGTGAGTAATACAGGTAACAGCCAAATTCAAGATACTCCCTACTACCTTGCTTTTGAAGATAGTTGGCCTGAGCAAGGCGATTACGATATGAATGATGTCGTTATTTTGCAAAACTCTTCACTATTATTAACAGAGACTTATCAGGTTAAACAAATAGAATTTCAAGGGGAGCTCAAAGCACTCGGAGCATCATATCGCAATGGTTTTGCTATTCAGCTTGATAACATATCGCCCAGTAACGTCGATGCTAACCTAGTACGCTTTGAAATTAATGGCGTATTACAACAAACTAGTCCTATTGAAGCTGATACGCAATTCTTGGTGATACAAATCACTGACGATTTAAAAAGTCATATTCAGATCACTGAAAACTGTAGCTATTATAAAACCGAAGAAAACTGCAGTAACGCTTCACAATTGACTTTTAATGTCACTGTGCCGTTTATTACACCAATAGCATTAGATAACTTTCCCCAAGCCCCCTATAATCCCTTTATTTTTGCTCGTGATGCTAGCTACCATGGCGAGTTATTTTACCACCCTGGCAGGCCATTAGAGATACACCTTAAGAATAAACTGCCAACCTCCAAAGCAGACTTGACCATGTTTGGTTTAGCACAAGATAGTAGTCAAATATCATCACAACTCACCTACCAAACCACAACTGGTTTGCCATGGGCTTTAGCCATCAACCCAGGCTCTAGTGAAGCGTGGAAACACCCTCGTGAAATGATAGATATTTTACATGCTTACCCCAAGTTTCAAGAATTTGTTGAAACAAACGGTAATAAAGAAACCACTTGGTTCTCTCAAGCTAATGCAGTTAATTCTAAACTTTATCAACAGTAAATATGAACAAGGGAGAAATACCATGCATTTACACCCTATAACAATCATTGTGCTAACGTTGACAATTGTCGGTTGTGGCAATCAAGAGGAGGAAGTGTCCTCACCGGTAATTATTGATAATAGCACCAATACCGACAGTACCTCTTCAAGTTCAACGACTACACAAACAGACCCAGTCACAGTGAAAACTAGTGAGCTCATCACAAGTACAGAGTTTGATCTATCGTCCAGTATTGAGCTGGTGGTCAATGTACCCGCAGCCCCCTCAACATCGCTCAGGTATTTTATCAATATTTGTAGCGCATATTCGAACAAGGATGGAGCGGTAAGCATTCAGTATGAAAGTTGTAAGCTTAGAGCCTCATTAACCAGTTTACCGCAACAGTATCATTTGACATTAAGTAGTAGTGAATTGCATCTCGTTGCTCAAATTTGGCCTATTGAGAGCGGAGCAAAACCGATTACTCGTTATTTTGAAAATATCGCATTAGCAAATAACTGGGATATCACATTGTAAGCATTGACTGATCACGCATTAATCCCCCTCAACATTTCGCATTTTAGAATGCATTACGCAAAAACAAAATGCGAACATCATAAAACCAGTACCACCAAAACCTAAGAGGCTGAATTTTAAAGACAAATTATCTGGCACGTTATTTGAAATACTAAGAGAAAGGACAACAAAGAATGCAGTAACTAAGGTGGCGTACCATGAACAAAACTTCATTAATAAGCATGTTAACTCTGCTAATTTTAACTAACACCGCCTGTGTTTCAACATCAATAAAAGACTCAATAGCAGAGATTGAACTCGAAAGTAACCGCTCAGTGAACCAAGATGTATTAAGCAGTATTCAAGCTTTACGCTTATCCCATAAAGTTATTGAGCAAGAATATACCTTTACTTATCAGGCGCACAATAAAGAGCTGCACTTCGACGATAAAATTCAATTATCGCATCACCTAATTAAACAAGGAAATGCTATCACCGTTAACATAGCTCCAGCCAAAGCAGAAACTAAAATTCACCAAGTGGCTTTATCTATGGAGCGGGCTAAAATACTACGTGTTTATCTGAGTCATTTTTACCAGAAGGTTACCATTAATTTTGCGCCTAAGCTAACCCGAGATACCATCAATGTGAGCACTGGAGCCTAACATGAACACTTCAGTTATCATTAATATTCACCTTATTCTTTCGGCAATCTGGCGCCATAGATATTTAATTGCCTTCCCTACTATCGGCTTACCGATTATCGCCGTTATCACTTGCTTCATTGTTCCAAGAACTTGGCAAGCCCACACCACAATATTGGTGCAAGAAAGTGCAAAAATGAATCCTTTTTTAGAAGATTTGTCAGTATCGACCGATCTTGAAAATAGAATAACCACTTTAGATACCCTTTTACATAGCCGACATATGCTAATCCCTGTCTCTTATACACATCTGACGCTGCCGACGATCTACTC
>CAJXPG010000089.1 GCA_913057925.1 uncultured Colwellia sp.
TCTCGTGGGCTCGGAGATGTGTATAAGAGACAGGATTATATTAAAGAGTATTCAATCTTTGTAACCGATGCAGAATCCAATGCGGTTCAGAATGTTGAATTAACAGTATCCGCAATTCCACAAAGTTACTATAAAGGCTTTTGGATGAGGACTTATGATGGTGATGACTTTGTTGTATGGGTCGCCGCTGGTATTGGCTCTCAACCTAAACCTACTATTTTTATTGAACCTACTAAGTGTGCCAATGAAGATGTTAATTTTAATGGTATTCTAGATGATGGTGAAGACTTTAATGATGATGGCGAATTAACGCCTGGTAATATTGTCTCTATCAGTGGAAACTTTGTTACAGATAGTGATGGCCGCTCAGTTATTCGTATAATATATCCGCAAAGTTATGCACATTGGCTTGATGCTAAGTTAGTTGTGTCAGGTAAAGTAACAGGAAGTGAAAGCTCTACTCAAACAATCTTTACTTTACCTGTTTTAGCCGATCACGTAACTAATGAAAAGCAAACACCACCAAATCAAGGAATTGATACCATAAGTCCGTTTGGTTACTTTGCAGATTGTAGTAAAAATATTGCTGACGAAGGCTAAATTATACAGTCAGCTTTTTAAAAGAAAGATTATAAAGGCTCCTGAAGGAGCCTTTTTAATATTGACGTAATATAACTTAGCTTACTTAGCCATCTCTTTAAGTAAAAACGCAGAAATTTCAGCACCTACTTTTAAGGTTTTCTCTTGACCAACCACACCTTCGCCAGAACTGTCGGTGAAAGGCGCAATTTCCATCATATCTGCCCCGGTAATTGGATATTTCGCTGCTAAGGCTCTTAGTATTTCCATAGCATCTTGTGGCATTAAACCATCTGGCTCTGGTGTTCCTGTTGCGCTAGCGAAGCTATCATCAATAGCATCAATATCAAAACTTACATAAAGCTCATCTATATTTTCGTGTTCTAGTTGTGCGAGAATGTTTTCGATGGTTTTAGCTGTACCTTGAGCTAAAACATCTTTTGCCCAGTGCTGTTTTACACCGAACTTATCTTCCCAATGACTTTGCGGTTTACCACTAGAGCGAATGCCTATTTGGATTAAGTGATTATGTTCATGTAAATCATCAAGGATGTGAGTACACCAAGAGCCGAAGCATAAATCAATGCCTAAGCGCTCTACCAGAAGATCTGTGTGTGCATCAAAGTGGATAATTGCTGCGCGTTTACCTTGTTTCTTTTTGGCTTGTAGGTAAGCTTTAGTAAGCGGGTAACTAACGCTGTGATCTCCACCTATGCCGAAAATACCTTTTTCAGGAAATTCAGCATAAAAATCATGTAAAACATCTTCGGTAATAGAAAGCGGGCTAATAGCAAAGTCGCTATTTTCGTCTTGATATAGCGCTTTTCTACAGTTTGTTATTGTCGCCTCATTTAAATACTTGTCAGATAATAAATGTGGGATAACTCTTACATCACCAAGATCAAACGCGGTTAACTCAGGGTATGATGCTAATAGAGTCGAGCGTAAAAATAATGGTCCCCAATTGGCACCACGTAAAATACCACCACCACAATCCGATGCTACACCAAGGATTACCGCCTTAGACGCATCAGGAAGCTGATTTAAGGACTGTTTCCACAAATCGTCAACATCTACGGCTTGTCCAAAAATAGTCTGGTGTAATTGCTCTTTACGCTCTTTAGCCGTATTTACCGTAAAGACGCCATTACCAGGAGGGCATAAACAATTACTGAGTTTGTTGTAAAATTCTGATGTGATTGCTGTCATATGGGTTCTCAAGTTTGATTATTTGCTTAGATTGTCTGCTGTAAAAGACACCGTTAAATTTTTTATAATTAATTTATTTAACATTCTGCTCTTATTTTTTATTGAAAAGTCTATTATGATTGCCGCTAAAAGTAGGAATGTTGTGTATAGAGGCACAGTAATATTAATAAAAACCTATTATAGCTAAAACCACTAAGTGGGTGAATAGCATTTCCAATGTGAAAAATTAAATACTTGTCAGCGTGCATATTTATAGATATACCTATAAATAGTTATGCAGAGAGTTAATTACAAAAAGTAAGTTTTTTTTATCGCTAGCTAGTTCAAAATAAGTATGCTCGCACTTTATTGACTAAAATAGCGTTTGAATAAAAAGGCAAAAAAATATTTTGCCTTTATCGAAGGATTATATATTTTTATGGCAAAATCACTGGTAATTGTCGAGTCGCCAGCCAAAGCGAAAACAATTAATAAATATTTAGGTAAGGACTTTATTGTAAAGTCTAGTGTAGGCCATGTTCGAGATCTGCCTCATAGTAGTACAGGTAAAAAGGTAGCAGCTAAGTCGCCTGCTGAAGTCCGTAAAATGACGCCAGAAGCAAAAGCTAAGTATAAAGCAAAGCGTGATAAGCAAGCGTTAGTTAACCGTATGGGCATAGACCCTGAGAAAAACTGGGCTGCTAATTATCAAATACTCCCGGGTAAAGAGAAAGTCGTTACTGAGCTTAAAAAACTTGCCGATAAAGCTGATACTGTCTATCTCGCGACCGATTTGGATCGCGAGGGAGAAGCTATTGCATGGCATTTGAAAGAGATTATCGGTGGTGAAGACGAAAAATTTCGCCGCGTAGTGTTTAATGAAATAACCGAAAGCTCAATTCAACAAGCATTTTCGACTCCAGGTGAGTTGAGTATGCCAGGTGTAAATGCGCAGCAAGCTAGACGGTTTTTAGATAGAGTTGTTGGCTTTATGGTGAGCCCACTACTTTGGAAAAAAGTAGCGCGTGGTTTATCTGCAGGACGTGTTCAATCGGTTGCAGTAAAGCTAGTTGTTGAAAAAGAACGTGAAATTAAAGCTTTTGATCCTAAAGAGTTTTGGGAGGTTGTTGCTGATACTCATTCAACGACTGGCGAAGTACTTACCCTTGATGTCACTCATGAAAATGGTAAAGCGTTTAAACCTACCAATGAAAAAGATACCAATGCTGCGCTCGCAATATTAAAAACTGCAGATTATGCGGTAAGTAAGCGAGAAGATAGGCCGTCGAAAAGCACGCCTTCAGCACCATTTATTACTTCAACGCTCCAACAAGCAGCCAGTACTAAATTAGGCTACGGCGTTAAACGTACAATGGGTTTAGCTCAACGTTTATATGAAGCGGGTCATATTACTTATATGCGTACCGATTCAACTAATTTAAGTAAAGATGCTGTTGAGATGTGTCGCGGATACATTAGTAAAACATTTGGCGATAACTACTTACCTGAAAAAGCAAAAGTTTATGGTTCAAAAGCCGGAGCACAAGAGGCGCATGAAGCTATTCGTCCGTCCAATGTGAAACTTGTTGCTGCTCTACTTGAAGGTATTGATGCTGATGCTAAAAAATTGTATGAGCTAATATGGCGTCAGTTTGTTGCATGTCAAATGACTGCCGCTCGCTATACCGTTAGTACCCTTACTATTAGCGCTGCTAGCTTTGACTTAAAAGCGAAAGGTCGAGTTATGCAATTTGATGGTTGGACAAAAGTTCATCCACAACTGAGTAAAGGTGATGATAAGCACTTACCTGATCTTAAGGTAGGTGAAGCCTTAACGCTTGATCAGCTAGAGCCAAGCCAGCACTTTACTAAACCACCAGCTCGCTTTGGTGAAGCATCTTTAGTTAAAGAGCTTGAAAAACGTTCAATCGGTAGACCATCTACTTATGCATCTATTATCTCTACAATTCAAGACAGAGGTTATGTTCGCCTAGATAAGAAGCGTTTCTACGCTGAGAAAATGGGTGAGATTGTTACTGATAGCTTGTCGATTAGCTTCGAAAAATTAATGAGCTATGACTTTACCGCTAATATGGAACAAGAGCTTGACGGTATTGCAGAAGGTGATATTAACTGGAAAGACGTGCTTGATGATTTTTACAAGAACTTTAGTAAAAATTTAGCGCTTGCTAATCAAGAATCAACAGATGGTGGCATGCCAAATAACGCACCAGTACTTACTGATATCGACTGTCCTACTTGTAACCGTAAAATGGGTATTAGAACAGCCTCTACAGGCGTTTTCTTAGGTTGCTCAGGTTATGCTCTGCCGCCTAAAGAGCGCTGTACCACCACCATGAATCTAACGGCTGGTGAAGAGGCGGTTAGTGTTCTAGCAGAAGATCAAGAAACTGAAGCATTACGTGCAATGCATCGTTGTCAAAAATGTAATACCGCGATGGATAGTTATCTAATTGATGAGACCAGAAAACTTCATGTTTGTGGTAATAACCCAGTTTGTGACGGTATTGAGGTTGAGCAGGGTACCTTTAAAATTAAAGGTTATGATGGCCCTGTTTTAGAATGTGATCGCTGTGAAGCCGATATGGAATTGAAATCTGGCCGATTTGGTAAGTATTTCGATTGTACTAATGATGAGTGTAAGAATACCCGTAAGTTATTAGCAAGCGGTGAAGCTGCGCCACCAAAAGAAGATCCAGTACAATTACCTGAGCTTGAGTGTGAAAAATCAGATGCTCATTTTGTATTACGTGATGGCGCAGCAGGCATATTTTTAGCTGCTCATACTTTCCCTCGTTCGAGAGAAACTCGCGCGCCGAAAGTAGCGGAGTTACAAAGGTTTAGAGATAGAATTTCAGAAAAATTCTATTATTTAGCTGACGCACCTGCTGAGGATCACGAAGGTAATTTGTCGGTTGTACGTTACAGTCGCAAAACCAAAGAGCAGTATGTGATGACTGAAATAGTTACCGATGGTAAGCCTAAAGCGACAGGTTGGACTGCTAAATATATCGATGGTAAGTGGGTCGAAGAAGTGCCTAAGAAAAAGGTTGCTAAGAAGAAAGCGACCAAAAAGACGGCAGCTAAAAAGAAGACTGAAACGTAGGTTTTAAATTACTTTAGGTTTAAACAAAAAATAGATACCACAGGGTATCTATTTTTTTATCTGAAACATGTGATAGTGAGCTTCCTAGTGAAATTCAGAGTTTTAATCGAAACCTTCTAGCTCATCAAGTACTTTTCTTGCTTGAGTTAATGTGCAATCAGTGTGAGCCATTAATGCAGAAATAGTGAGGTTAGGTAGGCGTTTAGCAATTATCACTAGGTTGTCGTGAGTTAAGTGCTGATATTGACTTTTAAGAAGGGTTGCTAGCCATAACCAGCTATCCTCGTGAGATTGCTCTATAAAGGTAATTATGGCGTAGATTTGGCTATTGTTCGCTTTTAGTTGCCAATTTCTTGAGCGTCTTATGCGGGTTAGTTCACAGCCTAACCCTCTAACATAAGCTTTTAGTGCATAGGCATTTAAAGTTCGGCGCAAAAATGACGGAAGTTTAATTGAATTAATTGATTCCACGAAAGCTTTATCTTAAATAGCAGAAAAAACTAAATAAGCACTGATTGTTTTTACCATTTTTTCTTTGGCTGAAATAATAGATCCAATTCATCTTCTTCGCTTTTGGCTTTTTTAGCCGCATCTTTAGCATTGGTATTTTTAAGCGCATCGGTTATTTCTTCAAGCTGTTGATTAATTTCAGCAAACCTAGTAGTAACATAGTCATTTTTTACCGTGCTATTTGTTAAGCTCTGCAAGGCTTTTTCGAAATATTGTCTTGCTGAACCTAGCATTTCTTTATTATAAGCTTGCGTACCACGTTTGATCAGACTTTCAATATTAATCTTTAACTGCATTGCCGCTAATTTCTGATCTTCAGCGGTAAACGTTTGTGCGTCTAATGCACCTTTGCTTTGCTCTGACTTAAGTACAGCACGTAACTTTTTTATACACTGTAATATTGCAACTAATTGTTGCTCATTATCTGGCAAGGTAAATGTTTCTTCTGATCCTACTTGGCTATCAGCTAGGTCTTCTGAAGCTTTTAACCGTGATTTTAACTCTTGCACCCTTTTTTTAATGCCTTTAACTTCGGGCATAAGCTCTTGCATGGTTTTAGCGGCATTTAAACTGCGGCGGTTTAGGATTTTTACCACATTTGGGTTACTTGGTAAGTTGGCTAAATTAAGAATTAGCTCTTCACTTTCATCAATAATCGCTTTTTGTTTCGATACTTTTATGCGTTTTTCTGCCTCTAACTTCTCTTTATGTTGTTGAATGGAGCTAACCACAACAACAATAACGATTAAGGCGATAATCAAACCAACAATAATAGCAATCATCTAAGGTACTCTTGAATAAATAAACTACTAAGCAGTCTACAAAAAATGTTTTGTTAAGCATAGGGCTAGTTGAAACTTTCTGGTTAATTATCCCAGATAAAGTAACAATTATGAATACAGTATAACTAAGTAAAAAAAATTCTTTGCCCTATATAACCAAACTGTCGAAATTTATTTACAAAAACTAAAAATATTATGGAATAAATGTCCGATTAAGTATATTATTTTGCTATAAGAACGTCCTAACCTTGGCATTTTATGCTGCTTGAGTATTTATATGAAATTGCAACAATTACGCTATATCGTTGAAGTATTGAACAATAATTTAAATGTTTCTGCTACAGCTGACAGTTTATTCACCTCCCAACCCGGTATCTCTAAGCAAGTTAGAATGCTTGAAGATGAGTTAGGAATTCAAATTTTTGGCCGAAGTGGTAAGCATTTAACCCATGTAACTGAAGCTGGCCAAGATGTTATTGATATCGCTACCCAAATACTTTCAAAAGTAGAAGGTATCAAAGCAGTAGCGCGAGAGCATACTCAACCAGACGAAGGTAAACTTCGCATTGCCACAACGCATACGCAAGCGCGATATGCTCTGCCAGATGTTATTCAGGGTTTTGTTAAAAAATACAATAAAGTTTCCCTGCACATGTCGCAAGGTACGCCGGCACAAATCAGTGACTCTGCTGCTAAAGGAGACGCCGATTTTGCTATAGCTACCGAGTCTTTGCATTTATATAATGATTTAGTGATGCTCCCTTGTTACCACTGGAATAGAAGTATCATTGTGCGTCCGGACCACCCATTGGCGAAAAAACAAAATATTACTATTGCAGATATTGCTCAATATTCTTTGGTTACTTATGTCTTTGGTTTTACTGGTCGCTCAGAGCTTGACGCCGCATTTGATGCCGCAGGAGCAACACCTAAAATCGCATTTACCGCAACAGATGCCGATGTCATTAAAACTTATGTGCGTTTAGGCGTTGGTGTGGGTGTTATTGCTTCGATGGCAATTGATGATCGAATTGACAGCGACTTAGTCGTTATTGATGCAAGTCACCTATTTAAAGCGAGTACCACTAAAATTGGCTTTAGACGCGGTAGTTTCCTACGTGCATATATGTATGACTTTATCGAACGCTTTGCGCCGCATTTAACTAAAGATATAGTGACTAAGGCGATGTTGTTAAAAAACAACCATGAAGTTGATGAATTTTTAGCTGATATTAAATTGCCTACAAGATAGCTTGAACTGATTAGTTAACTCATTAGGTAATTATATTAAAAAGCCCCAGAGAATATTTTCTTTGGGGCTTTTTAGTTTTTGCTAAGCTAAATTGACAAGATTTCAGTTATGCAGATGATGGGAAGTGTTAACCATGCATGCTAAAAAACTTTGCTAGAAGCGCTTCTTCATCTTCGACATTCTCAGGGTCTGGTTTAACACAATCAATCGGGCAGACACTAACACAAGTTGGCTTTTCATAATGACCTATACACTCGGTACATTTATCAACATCAATTTCATAAATTTCAGCGCCAAGGGTAATAGCTTCATTTGGACACTCTGGATCGCACATATCACAGTTGATACATGAATCTAATATTTTTAATGCCATTAACAGCTAACCTTTTGTATCGTCATTTTTCGAAATTACGTTGTTGCTTGGTTTTGTGCGAATGGCTGTCGTGTTGTGCCAGCTTCATCTAAAAAACGCATGATGATGCCAAATGGCAAATCTAACTCGGTATCAAGTTTAATGGAAACTTTATGACCTGAGCCTTTGGCATCGGTAACGGTTTCTTTAGTCTTTGTATTTATCATTTCTGTTAAGGTAAATGTCTGATTGCCTGAAGGGGTCATGAGCTCAAGCTTATCACCAGTTAGGAATTTATTTTTCACATCAATATCAATTAAACCAGACTCTTCATTCTTGCCAAGCACTTCACCAACAAACTGTTGCGTATCGCTTTTTGAGTAACCGTAATCATAATTTTGCGTGTCACCGTGACGGTGGCGTTGCAAGAAGCCTTCTGTGTAGCCCCTGTGTGCAAGATGTTCTAGATCAGTATTTAAATTTTGATCAAATGTTTTCTCTGCCATGGCATCATTAATAGCCTTACCATAGACTTGAGCGGTTCTAGCACAATAGTAAAAAGACTTAGTTCGACCTTCAATCTTTAATGAGTGCACGCCCATTTTTACTAGACGCTCCACATGTTCAACCGCACGCAAATCTTTTGAATTCATTATATAAGTGCCATGTTCATCCTCAAAAGCAGGCATGTACTCACCTGGTCGGCCTTGCTCTTGCAGTAACACAACCTCATCAACTGGCTGCTGAGTTGGAATGATGATTTCTTTATCAGGAGTATATATTTCAACGTCTTCTAGTTTTACAGCAACGATATCGCCGGTTTCAGTTTCTTTTGCTTCGTGACTATCGTATTTCCAACGACAAGAATTAGTGCATGTACCTTGGTTTGGGTCTCGCTTGTTGATATAACCTGAAAGTAAACATCGACCAGAATAGGCCATGCAGAGTGCGCCATGTACAAAAACTTCCAGCTCCATTTCAGGACAATGAAAACGAATATCTTCAATTTCATCGAGTGAAAGCTCTCTCGAAAGAATGACTCGTTCAACGCCTTGTTGCTGCCAAAACTTAACCGTAGCCCAGTTAACTGCATTTGCTTGTACTGACAAGTGAATCGGCATTTCTGGAAAGTTTTCCCGTACTAACATAATTAGGCCAGGATCAGACATGATCAATGCATCTGGTTTCATCGCAATAACAGGGGCGATGTCTTTAAGGAAGGTTTTCAGTTTTCCATTATGCGGAGCTATATTATTAACAAGGTAGAATTTTTTGCCTAACTGGTGCGCTTCATTGATACCAATTTGAATGTTATCTAAACTAAATTCGTTGTTTCTAACCCTAAGTGAATAGCGAGGTTGTCCTGCATATACCGCATCAGCGCCATAAGCAAAAGCATACCGCATGTTTTTTAAGCTACCAGCTGGAGATAGAAGTTCAGGTTTAATCATAAAGTACTCAAGTAGTATCCAATAGAAACACAAAAAAAATTAGCGGCGAATTATACTAAATAGCTATGAGCTCTACTAACTAGAATTGAGCTAAACATGATCTGAATCAAGGTTTGTCTTGAGGGTCGGTTTTAGGCGTGGTCTATATCTATGTCGCTAAATAAAATTGTTGTTGCTATTATCTTGAAAAGCATTAAGAAAAATCATTACATTCTAAGGAATTGTGCTACTTTTAAATCTATGCACAATAAAAATAAAGGTGAGTTTTATGGCAACTGAAAATGCCCTGTACACTATTTTGACCGAGAAGATAAAACAAGACACGCTAGTTCTTCCAACATTACCTGAAGTTGCATTAAAAGTGAGAAGTGCAGCAGATGATCCCGATATAAGCCTTAATTATATGAGCGAAATTATCTCCCAAGATCCTGCTTTATCTTTAGGCATACTGAAAGTGGCTAATAATGCGATTTTAGGACGAAGTATTAAAGCGGAAACGGTTCCGCAGGCCGTAACAAGAATTGGATTAAGACAAATAAAGAGTATTGCAACGGCAATGGCTGTTGAGCAGGTTTTTGTGTCGCATAATGATATTGTCACCATGTATATGAATAAAGCTTGGGTGAAAACCATTGATATTGCTTCTGTTGCCGTGAGTTTAATGGATTTTTATCTTAAAGATCATAAGCGTACATCATTAACATTAGATACCATCACATTAGCAGCGCTAGTGCATAATATTGGGGTTTTGCCTATTTTGACCGAGGCTGAGAATCATCCTGATGTGTTTGCTAACCCTACTTTTTTACAGCAGGCTATTATCAAGCTATCAGGTAAAATTGGCGGCGCTATTACACGTAGATGGGGATTTTCTGAAGAATTCACATTACTGGCTGAAAGTTGGAGTGACTTAACGGTACTACCAACTGAGGTGCATTATTTAGACTTCATTCGTGCAGGTGCAATTTACCATAATGTCTTTAAAAATGAATCGACTAAAGAAGCTTTATTAAATAGCTATACCAAGAAAGGCATACTCCCTGAGGCGGACTATATGCAAACTGATGAGTTTAAAGAGAAATGTGAGGCTGTTAAAGCTATGTTTATTTAGCGAACAGTATACCTAAAAAAAGGACGAGTACTAATCGTCCTTTTTTATATGAGCAGTATACTCGGTTGCTATTAATCTTTTTCTAGATGGTCAGACGTTTTCATTGAAAATTCAGCAAGTAATTCGACAATAAAGCGATTTAATTCACCAGCCATTAATGCAAAGTCAGCATCAAGCTTAGCCAGAACATCGTCACTATCAATGTCATCATTTTGTTCATGTATCACATCAAAAAACTTAACGCGCTTTATTGCAAGATCATCACACAAAATAAATGACAATGATTCATCCCATTCAAGTGCAACTTTCACTACATACTTATCTGCATCTAAATGTGCTTTTATTTCTTCACCGATAAGGTCTTGGTTTTTTACTCGAACAACTGCGCCATCATCGCCTAAAGCATTGAACTCAGCTTCCATGCCTAGGGTAAATTTACCACCTAGGCTTTTCTCGTTAAGCCAATCTGTCATGGTTTCATCAACACAGATATCAGGATCAAAACTTGTAACAGGCAGGGTACCAAGCACTTTACGTAATAAAGCTAAAAGATCTTCAGCTTTGCCACGAGAACTTGAATTAATAACGATAATATTATTTGCTGGGCTAATATAAGCGTGAGTATCGGTAATACGGGAGAATGCGCGAGGAAGTAATTCAAAAATGATATCTTCTTTAAATTGCTCTTTTTCTTTTTTAGTTGCGCCGCGACCTTGCTCTTGCTCGAGTAAGTTAACTTTTTCTTCGATCATATCTTTGATCACTGGAGCTGGCAGGATTTTTTCTTCTTTACGAGCACAGATTAAAAAGTTGCCATTGGCGCTGTGCACAGCAGAGTGTCCATGCTTACCTAAAGCGTTAACCCAACCAAAATGCGATACTTCTGTAGAGCCTAAAGGAGTAAAAAGGTGTTCTGATAAATGTTTTTCTAAATCTTGCTCTGACAACTCAAAAGGACGAGTAAAAGCAAAAAAGTATAGGTTTTTAAACCACATAAGTAAATCCTAGGCTGATAAGGGGATATTTTGGCAAACATCATACCTGAATTCTATTGCTAAGGCAGCAGCTTTTAACTGTACCTTAAATCTGGAATTGAAATCTGATAGCTCAAACCTTCACCTGGTTTTGACTCCGCTTTTATAGAACCACTTAAAGTGCCTACCACTAAGTTTTTAATGATATGGGTACCTAAGCCAGTGCCGCCTTTATCTGATTTTGTTGTATAGAAAGGGTCAAACAAATGAGTTAGTTGCTCTTCGGTTAAACCTGCACCATTGTCTTTGTATAATATGACTAATCTTTTTTGATCTATCGCTACCTCTATATTCATTTTTCCTCGGTTAATGTCTTGGAAACCATGAAATATTGAGTTGATGATGAGATTAATCATTATTTGTGCAATTGCACCTGGGTGAGTATAAATTTCAATATGTTGGTCACAATCAACCTTTATGCGATGGTTAGTCTTTTTCAATTTAGGATGAATAGACTGAATTATTTCATCTAGGTATTTCGCCACATTAATTAATCTTACTTTATCATTGGTTTGATCTACAGCGACTTGCTTAAAGCTAGCAATTAACTCAGCAGCTCGTTGTAAGTTGTTTGATAGCAGTTCAATGCTGTGTTGAGCGTTACCGATAAAGCTGTCTATAGTTCGTTTTGATAAAGTTTGTGCATTAATGTCTTGTTGTAACTTCGTAATTATATCTGAAAGGTAGCTAGTTGAAGTTATGCTGATACCGATGGGAGTATTAATTTCATGAGATACTTCTGCACTGAGTTGACCTAAAGAAGACATCTTCTCAGCTTCTAATAATCTATCCTGAGCTTTGCTGAGCTCTAAAATAGAGTCTTTTAAATCTTTATTGGTTGTTATTAAGGTACTTTCAGTTTTGCGGCGACGATTATTTTCAGCCTCTAATTGATGTTGCTGCTCTAGCATCTCTTTTTGTTGAACTTCCATACGCAATAAAGTACTACTTAGTGTGGAAGTTTTCTTCGCAACCTCTTGCTCAAGTAATAAATTTTGCTCGTCTAGCTTATCATTCGCTGAGTTTGTTTCTCGTTGTGACAAAGCTAGTTTGTCTTTGAATTCAACTAATTCATCGATTAAGTTGTTATAAGCATCCTCAAGAATATTGAGTTCATTCCTCTCATCATTCACGATATGAAATTTAGAAGCTTCAGGGTCATGTAAATCTAATTGCTTAATTTGATCCGTTAATTCTTGTAAGGGTTCGGTAAGTAATTTGGCAAAAGCCAGTAAAAATAAGAAAACTAAGAAAGTTGTTTTTACAATGGCGTTACCAATAAGAAAGTAAATACCAACCTCAATACGGCTAAAAATAACATCATTACTTGATAATAAAGTTACAGTACCAACCGTGGTTGTACGGCCAGAGAATTCGAAAACCAATGGAAATGAATGCCCGAATAACCCATCTGATATTGAGCTAATACTTTTATGCTCATTAAAAGTATCTTGAGAGGTTAAATTAGAGGCGGATAAAACTTCACCAAGTTGAGTGATTACATTATTGGCTTCATCTGTGACTGTGATGCCTTTAATCATTGGGATTGCAATTAATCCTTCGGAAATATCAACAGCCTGTTGTGTATTAAGTTCCCAAACAGCCCTTGTTAAGCTACCACTAATGGTTTTTTGTAACGTTAATAACTCACTAGTTATATGGCTTTTGGTATTAAAATATTCAGCAATAATCTGCACACCAGTAACACTTATCGTCAAGATAAAGTAAACAGAAAGTACTCGTGTTAATAGTTTGCGCGATATGCTGGTTATTTTCATATCAATCATCTTCTAAGTGATTTTAGGAACTTATTGTTAATATTAGTAAATATATTATAAAGTGCGCGAAAATAAAAATTATAGGCTAAAGTTATTTTATACAGACACTGAATACAATTGAAACATTATTTACAAGAAATAGATACTATGACATTTGTAGGTAATATTTATGAAAATAATATTACGTTTGTAACAAAAGCGTCATAAATATCGAGTAAACTGCTCCGCTTATAGTCCTTTACACTATTTTATTTATTTAGGAATACTTATGAAACTGGTTAAAAACTGTATAGCTCTTTCTGTTTGTTCTTTATTAGCAATGCCAACACTTGCTGCTGAAAAAGTTGTTAATGATGAGAAAGAAGTTTTAGACTTTTACGGAAAATTAAACATTTCACTGCAAGCAACAGAAGAAGGTGGTGAATCTTTTAATGAACTTAAAAGCAACGCATCTCGTGTTGGTGTTAAAGGTAAATATAAGCTAGATAATGGTTTAACAGCTATTTACAAACTTGAATGGCAAGTAAATGTTGATGATGATAGTAAAGATACTCTGACAGCGCGTAACCAATGGGTTGGTGTTAAAGGTAACTTTGGTGAAGTAACGGTTGGTCGCTCAGATACTACGTTGAAAGTTTCACAAGGCAAGTTTGACTTGTTTAATGATTATGAGGGTGATTTGAAAAACCTGTTTATTGGTGAGAATCGTGTTACAGACGCACTTACTTATAAATCGCCTACGTTTAGCAATGTTCAATTTTTAGCAAGTTACATATTATCTGAAGATAAAGATAAGTCTGATCCGTATTCAATTGGTGTGCAATTTGGTGATGGCAGTTTAAAGAAAACTAATTTCTTTATTTCTCTTGCTCATGATGAAAACATGCAAGGAAAGAGTGCTATGTATCAAACAACGCGTTTAGTGGGTATGTATAAACTTGGGGATTTCCGTCTTGGCGGTATTTTAACTGAAAGTGAAATTTCTGAAGGTGAGTTTTCAGGACTGAGTGAAAATGGCTATGCAGTTAATGCTGCTTATAAAATAGGTAACGTTCTTGCAAAACTACAATACCAAGAGTTTGCTGGTGCGGCCGCAATTAACGTTGGCGCTGATTATAAGTTAGGTAAAAATACTAAAGTATATGCTTGGTATACTGATCGTGAAGGTTTAGACTTTAATGGTGAAACTATCAAAAAAGCGACAGAAGGTAATTACTTCGCTATAGGTATGGAACAAAAATTCTAAAAGTTAAGTAATCATGACAAAAAAAACCGTTAGTGATTCTTTCATTAACGGTTTTTCTTTTATCTGCTTGCTAAACCCTACTTCATATTTGATAATTTTCTGATTGTCATAAAACTGTCATTTTATTTATGCACAATAACTTTACCAAAGTTACTTTGTTATTACTTAGTAGGCATGAGTTATACCAATCATATTATTAGGATGTGTATATGAGTCGAAAAATTTTAGTTGTAGAGGATGAAGCTCCCATTAGGGAAATGATCAGTTTTGTATTAGAGCAAAACGGGTTTAACGCTATTGAGGCAAATGATATTGAGCAAGCGCTAGATAAAGTACAGGAACCATATCCAGATCTTATCTTGTTAGACTGGATGTTACCTGGCGGCACTGGCGTTTCGTTAGCTAAAAAGTTAAAGCAAAACGAGTATACGCGAAATATCCCTGTCATTATGCTGACAGCACGCAGTGATGAAGATGATAAGGTAAAAGGTTTTGAAGCGGGTGTCGATGACTATGTTACTAAACCCTTTTCACCTAAAGAACTTATTGCGCGGATAAAAGCGGTAATTCGTCGTGTTTCTCCAACGTCTTTAGAAGAAGAAGTTGAGTTTCATGGCCTCAAATTAGATCCTGTTGCACATAGAGCCGCTATTAATGGTAATAGTTTAGAGCTTGGGCCAACGGAATTTCGTTTACTACATTTCTTTATGACACATACTGAAAGAGTCTACTCTCGTGAACAATTACTTGATAATGTATGGGGTACCAATATTTACGTGGAAGATCGAACCGTAGATGTTCATATTAGACGATTACGTAAAGCTATTTCAGGTGAGGGACATGAAGAGTTTGTTCAGACGGTTCGTGGTGCAGGTTACCGTTTCTCGAGCAAATTGAAAAAGCAAAGTGCACTTTCGTAGTTTGCTTCTACAAAAATAATTAGGCAAATATGTATTTCCGTTTATCATTTCGAAACATTATTTATCGTTTATCACTTATATTACTCGCAAGTGCGCTTGTTGGCTGGTTATTCAATCATGTACTTTTAGTATTGCTCGCTACTAGCTTAACGCTACTTGTTTGGCATTATCATCATTTATTTCAGCTGATTGATTGGTTGTGGAAGTCAAAGTCGCTTTCGCCTCCACAAGCAAAAGGTGTTTGGGGACATTTATACGATGGCTTATACAGACAAGTTAAGCAGCACAGAACAAAACAAAAGCAATTAAATGAAAAAATTCGTCGCTTTCGTGATGGTGCAGAAGCACTTCCCGATGCAGCTTTAATGTTATCAAAAGAGTTAACTATTGAGTGGGGTAATAAAAAAGCACAGCGTCTTCTCGGAATTCGTTGGCCAGATGATTTATCACAACGCATTGATAATTTACTTAGGGCACCAGAGTTTACTGAATATTTGGCACAGGAAAATTTTGAATCTCCGTGTATGCTTACTTCACCTATTCATACTGAAGTAAAATTAGAAATTAGAATCATGGCGTATGGTAGTGAACATGTTTTACTACTAGCAAGAGATGTCTCAAATATTCAACGCTTAGAAGAGATGCGTCGAGACTTTGTGGCAAATGTTTCACATGAGCTTAAGACCCCTTTAACAGTCGTACGAGGTTATGTTGAAATGATTCAGGCCTCAGAGGAAACTTTTGATCCAGTTTGGCAAAAAGCATTTCAAACCATTGAAGGGCAAGTATCGAGAATGGATCGACTGGTTTCACAATTGTTAAGCTTAGCTAAAGTTGAGAATAACAGTGATGATGATAGACAGACTGTCGATATGGGACACCTTATCCGAACGTTAATCGATGAAGTCTCTTGGCTAAATCAAGAGAAGCAGCACCAAATAACCCTTAGCATAACGACAGATGTAAATGTTTTTGGTTTTGAAACAGAGTTAAAGAGTGCTTGTGCTAACTTACTTTCTAATGCAATTGCTTACACCCCGGCTAAAGGCAATATTCAAGTAAGTTGGCAACTTGTAGACAATAAAGCTGTTTTTGCGGTTAAAGATGATGGCGACGGCATAAAACCAGAGCACTTAAATCGTTTAACGGAACGTTTTTATCGTATCGATAGGTCTAGATCACGTGATACCGGCGGTTCAGGCTTAGGTCTAGCTATTGTTAAGCATGTTTTACATCACCATCAAGCTGAGTTAGTGATAAATAGTCACTGGGGGCAGGGGAGCGAGTTTGCAATCTATTTTGATCAAACTGCCTTGTCAGCGTTCAAGAGTTAATCACATTATTCTTGCTGTTACTCTCTCTTTTATTGTCATATTTGTGTCATAAAACTTCAACTTAACTGTCACATTTACTTCGTATAGTGTTCACAATCAAATTGTAAAAACTCTTTTTGGAGATAATCATGAGTTTAAAGAAAGTTATAAGCGTTATAGGTTTAACAAGTCTTGTTAGTTTTTCAAGTCTTGCTGTAGATAAAGATTTACCTGAATATCAAAAGGTGAGTGGCATCTCTGGTAATGTCTCTTCAGTTGGCTCTGATACGTTAGCAAATATGATGACTTTTTGGGCTGAAGACTTTAAACGTAGCTACCCTAATGTAAATGTACAGATTCAGGCAGCAGGTTCATCTACTGCGCCACCAGCGTTAACAGAAGCAACGTCAAACTTAGGGCCTATGAGTCGTAAGATGAAAATGAAAGAAATTGAAGCCTTTCAAAAGCGACATGGTTATAAGCCAACAAAAGTAAGAGTTGCCATTGATGCTTTAGCTGTATTTGTTCATAAAGATAACCCGTTAAAAGGTTTAAACATTGCGCAAGTTGATGCTATTTTTTCTAACAACCGTAAATGTGGTGCAAATAATGATGTTGACCGCTGGGGTGACCTTGGTTTATCAGGTGCATGGGTTGGTAAAGATGTTCAACTTTACGGGCGAAACTCAGTTTCAGGCACCTATGGTTACTTCAAAAAGAAAGCTTTATGTAAAGGTGACTTCAAAAACAGCGTAAACGAACAGCCAGGTTCTGCATCAGTTGTACAATCAGTTTCTGCCTCACTTAACGGTATTGGTTATTCAGGTATTGGCTATCGCACATCAGGAGTTCGCGCTCTACCTTTAGCTAAAAAAGGTGAAAACTTTATTGAAGCTAATATGAAAAATGCGGTTTCAGGTAAATACCCGCTTTCTCGTTACTTATATGTTTATGTGAATAAGCATCCAAATAAAGCACTTCCTCCAATGGAAGCTGAATTCTTACGCATGATTTTATCGAAATCTGGACAAACTATTGTTGAAAAAGATGGCTATATCCCATTACCAAGCGAAGTTGTCAATAAAGAGTTAGTAAAATTAGGTCTTAAATAAGCAACCCTTATTACCCTATTAAGAGCAATTAACTTTGGTTAATTGCTCTTTTTTGTTTCTCAATCCCACCACTAAGTTCTTCTATTCTTTACTCTCCTAGATTTCTTAAAAAGTAAGCACTTTTAATCTATAGCAAATTCATAAGTTTCATTGATATAATACAGACTGCTCATATTGCAGTTTATTTTTAAGGAAAGTTATGGAAATTATTTTGGCTAACCCTCGAGGTTTTTGTGCGGGTGTAGATAGAGCTATAAGTATTGTTGAGCGTGCCTTAGATCTATTTGGTGCACCTATCTATGTTAGACATGAGGTTGTACACAATAAATTTGTTGTCGATGGTTTAAAAGACCGAGGGGCTATTTTTGTCGACGAACTTGATGAAGTACCAGATGACAATACTGTAATTTTCAGCGCCCACGGCGTGTCAAAAGCTGTTAGGCAAGAAGCTAAAGAAAGAGCTCTCAAAGTATTTGATGCAACTTGTCCATTAGTTACCAAAGTTCATATGGAAGTTTCCCGTGTCAGTCGAAAAGATATCGAATGTATTCTTATTGGTCATGCAGGACACCCTGAAGTTGAAGGCACAATGGGACAATACAGTAGTGACTCTGCAGGTATTTACCTGGTTGAGTCGCCAGAAGATGTAGCAAACCTAACGGTCAAAAATCCTGAAAAACTCTATTTCTGTAGTCAAACAACTTTATCTGTTGATGATACTATGGATGTTATCGCTGCTCTTCAAAATAAATTCCCTGCAATTGAAGGTCCTCGAAAAGATGATATTTGTTATGCAACCCAAAATCGTCAAGATGCTGTACGTGAAATAGCGAGCCAAGTAGATTTATTATTAGTGGT
>CAJXPG010000090.1 GCA_913057925.1 uncultured Colwellia sp.
AAAAATCACTGTAAGCTTTTACTCTGACATAATATGTGCCACCAGCTTGTGTACTTGCACATGACTCAACATTACCCGATTTATATGGTCGACAGTCATAACTACTATCTGTAGGGGCCGTGCCAAACTTCACGTATAAATCTGCATCACCACTACCACCGGTTGTAGCAAAGTTGATGTCGGTAGCACCTGCTGGTACGTTCATAGTATAAACTAAGTCATTACCACGAGTAGCCGTGAGGTTGGTTTTAACAACACCGTTTTCAAGTACGGTATCATCTGGAGTAGTGCCGCCACCACCGCCTCCGCCATTTCCATTGCCATCACAACCGTTGGCGCTTATATAATCAATAGCATCTTTGGTCTGTGCTAAACCATAACCGAATTTAACATCACGACCGCTTGCACCAAGGTCCTGCGCACTCGCATTTAGGGCATTACGTATTTGCACATTACTACAGCTTGGATGATGACTCCAAACTAATGCAGCAACACCAGCAACATGTGGAGAGGCCATTGAAGTACCACTCATTTTGCCATAGTTTCCTGCACCTATGTTTATGCTAGCGCTCATACCAAGATTACTTAGCATCGCAGCGCCGTCGGTATCTGAAACAGTAACACTTGGGATATTAGTAAGGTTACTGGTTCCAAGGGTACCACCAAAACTGCCAGCAACATTATTGTAGATTATTGCACCAACGCCGCCGCTATCTTGACAGGCTTTTACTTTATCGTGGAAAGAGATATTACCACGAGCTATCAAACAAACATTGCCTGATGCACCCGAGTCAATTGCTTCACCAGTACCTAAGTCATATAAACTACTTGTCACTGAGCCTTGGTTTTCCATCGCATTTGCACTAAATGCTGAACCAGCGACTGAAACTTCAACGACAGAGCCTAAACCATCTGGATAAGTTGAATAAACATCAACACCCGGACCTGATATTTCAACTTGACTATTTTTTTGTGAAAAGTCTGCTAATGCTTTGTTACTATCAATTGCCGCTACCGACATAACTGAGTCATAAGAAGCTGGGTAACTTTCAACATCTGTTGTGCTTGATGCCACCCCATCATTACCTGCGGCAGCAATTAACAATACACCCGCATCATAAGCAGCCTGAATAGCATTGCTCTCACTCGTACTTGAGCCTGTACCACCTAAACTCATATTAATGACATCTGCACCATTACTTGCACAAGTATTAATAGCACTGGCTAGACTTGAGGAGTAACCCCAACCTGCTTCATTAAACACTTTAACAATATGTAAGCTAGCATCTGAGCCAATAACACCGCGCACGCCAAAACCATTATTAAGTGCTGCAATTGTTCCTGCAACATGGGTACCGTGAGGACCACCATGGTCAAACCAATTACCGGTACCACTATCGTTGGTGCCCGTGATGGTGCCATTTTGTGCGCCCATATCTTCATGAGGTAAGTTTAAACCTGAATCAATGACACATATTTTTTTACCACCTGAGTTTGCTGATGCTACCGTGTCATCTACTTGATCAGCTTGTACCATGCCAATACCATAAGGAACACTTTGCGCCATAAATCGGCGTGGGAGATCTTCTTCAACATAATCTACGTTGGCATCTACCGCTAAACTTAAGGCATCCTGAGCTGTTATTTCAGCACTGATCATTCGCATATTAGGGTATTGAGCTTTTACTTTGCCGCCTAATTTTTTCAACTTACTTTTAACCGCAGTCAAGCGTTCGAATGCTGTTGTACTTGCCATATTGCTAGCACCAACATCTGCATTAAATGTTGCTAGGTTATTTGCACCTTGCTTGTACTTAATAATAAATCGCTTTGGCAACGGTGAACTTTCAACAGCTGTTAGCAAGTTATCTGTTGTTAACACTCCTGTTGGCTGTGCGGCATAAAGTGCCGTTGAAATTGACAGAGATAAAACACTTGCGGTTGTTATGAAAGCTGCCCGTTTGTTGGCACCTTTTAACTTGTTGTTATTTAACATGTAACTTTCCTATTTTGTTTAATTATATTTATTTTTTTATACAAATTAAAACTCGATGAAATCATCAAATCGCATTAAACATAGCAGCAAAACCATGATCGTTACAACTTCGTTACAATTTTTTTACAAAATATTGTTATTGAATTAATATTTACTAAGTGACAACATGAGTAAAAATCACAAAGATGATTATTTCGTATTATTCGTATTAAGGGTTTTATATGAGCCAATTTATTGGTGTATTTGAAAATGCACTTTCTGATGATCTGTGTAATAAGATTATTCAAGACCATCAAGTCAGCGATAAAGTAAAAAGAGGTCGCGTAGGCAACGGAGTCATGACACATTTGAAGGATAGCCATGATATCACTATGGTTGAAAAAGACTGGCAAGCGACACAATTAGAGATAATTAATGCGAGCTACCCTCATGTAAAGTCATATTTAACCGAACATTATATGGCGCTAATCTCTGCCTTAAATCCAACAGTCGCTCACCCCAAGACAGGAGAGCCGACTTCTATTAATAATGAGAATTTTGAAACGATTGGTAAGCCCTACCTTGACCAATTGATCCAGTATGTTTTTTGTTATGATAATTTTACCGCGCAACGTTATGAGAAAGGCGTGGGTGGTTATCATTACTGGCATTCAGAAATATTCCCACAGTTGCCAAACAATAAACCCTTACATAGAGTGCTGGCATTTTTATATTATTTAAATGACGTTGAAGATGGCGGCGAAACGGAATTCTTTTATCAAAAAATGAAAGTGAAGCCTAAGAAAGGATCTTTAGTTATTTTCCCTGCAGGCTTTACCCACACACATAAAGGACATGTACCATTATCTGACGATAAATACGTGGTGACTTCTTGGTTAATGTATAACCGTGCAGAGCAGTTATTCGGTAAAAAATAAATTTCAGTTAACATTATCAGGCATACTAAATCACTGTATTTAGCATGCCTGATTAATGCTTTTACCTTAAACTGAACAGATATCTACTGAAACGACTTTATACTCAGGGCATTTAGTGTGCGTGTCAGTAACATCACCTGTTACTCTGTTGATCATCAATTCAGGGAAGTGAAAGGTAGTAAATAAAACACCAGCACTGACTTTATTACTGACTTGTGCTTTAAGTTCAATTTCACCTCGCGCCGAAAACAACTTCACTTGTGATTGATGCTTTATCCCCTTATTTTGCGCATCTTTTGGGTTAATTAATAATACGTCTTCAGAGACAATCAACTCATTAGCGGTACGTCTGGTCATGGTGCCAGCATTGTAATGCTCTAGGTTACGACTTGTGGTTAAAATGAACGGGAATTCCTCACCATGTTCAACAATTTCACGGCTCTCTTCAAACTGATAAAAGTGGAACTTCCCTAAACCTCGGGTAAATTTTTGCTGATGTAATATTTGTGTATCAGTGCCGCCTTTTGCTACTGGCCACTGCAGGCCATTATCACCTAAGTTTTGCCATGTGATTCCGGCGAAAAATGGTACAACATCAGCGATTTCTTCAAGCATGGTATCAGCTGCATAAGCTGCTTGCGGATGACCAAGAGCATTCATCATTTCAACAACAATATCGCCATCGGTTTTACAACCTGCTTTTGGCGCTACAGCAGCTTTTACTCGTTGAACTCGACGCTCACCATTGGTAAAGGTACCATTTTTCTCTAAAAAGCTGGTTCCTGGTAACACTACATCAGCCATTTTGGCGGTTTCAGAGTAGAAGATCTCTTGCACCACTAACAACTCTAGATTACTGAGGCTGGCAACAACATGCTGTTGATTAGGATCGGTTTGCACAACATCCTCCCCCATGATCCACAGTGCCTTTAAATCACCGGCTAATGCCGCATTAAACATTTCTGGGATCTTATACCCAACCTTAGTAGGCCATGGTGTCACACTATCAACTAATCCCTGTTTAATGCCATAATGCTCTTGATAATATTCAATATTTTTACTGTCATCGACGGTGTAGTAGCCAGCCCCTTGATGAGGTTGACAGCCCATATCAGCTGCACCTTGAACATTATTCTGCCCGCGCAGTGGGTTCATGCCAACACCTTTACTGCCAATATTTCCAGTAAGCATGACCAGATCTGCAATACACATAATAGCTCTAGAGCCCTGTGAATGCTCTGTAACGCCTAGGCCATGGAAGCTCATCGCTTTATTGGCTTTGGCGTAGGCCATTGCTGCTGATTTTACGAGCGCTTTATCAACGCCGGAAATAGCCGCAAGTTCATCAATATCAAGGCCAAGAATGCTCTGAGCATAATCTTGATATTCCTCGGTACGTGTTTCAACAAAATGTTGATCCACTAAATTCTCACTAATAATGAAATAAGCCATCATATTAAGCACAGCAACGTTAGTACCCGGCCTTAATTGAATATGCCATTGCGCATATTTTGCTAGCTCAGTTTTAACCGGATCAAGCACAATCAGTGGTGTTCCTTTCATCGCCTTTTGTTTAATTTTAGCGCCGGTTACTGGATGAGCTTCTGTTGGGTTAGCACCAATAAGCAAGATAAACTCGGTTTGTTTTAAGTCTTCTATTGAGTTGGTCGCTGCCCCAGTCCCAAAGCTTTTTTGCATGCCGTATGCCGTTGGTGAATGACAAACCCGAGCACAACAATCAATATTATTGGTACCAATAACCGCACGCATCATCTTTTGTAACAGGTAGTTTTCCTCATTAGTACATCGCGCAGAAGAAATTCCAGCAATAGCATCTGGACCATGATCTGCTTTAATACTTTGCAATTTGTTCGCAAGGTAATCAAATGCCTCATCCCATGAAGCTGGAGACAATTCACCATCACGACGAATTAGCGGCGTTGTTAAACGGTCAGGATGATTATAAAAGCGCCAAGCGTAACGGCCTTTTAAACAAGTATGCCCTGCGTTTACTTCGGCATCTTTAGGCGCCTCAATGGACAAAATTTTATTGTCTTTAACTGAGACTTCTAAGTTACAGCCAACACCACAATATGAGCAAACGGTGCGCACTTTATCAACGTCTTTACTATTTACCTCTACTAGTTTGTCTCGAAAAACATCAGATATCGCGCCTGTCGGACATGTTTGAGCACATGCTCCACAAGAGACACAATCGGATTCATTAAAGCTAACGTCTTGACCTTTAATAATTCGGGCATCAAAACCTCGCCCATGAACACTTAACACTTGCTCGCCTTGAATTTCATCACAAGCACGCACACAGCGATTACAGTCGATGCACTTTGCTAAATCCATTCGCATGTAAGGATGAGAATGATCGCAATAATCTTCAACGCCTGTTTCCTCGGTATTGTTATCAAAAACTCTTGGTAAGGAATCAATGCTTTGCTTGCCTTTGGCAAAACGTACTTCTGTTACACCGGTTGCTAGAACTACTTGTTCAAATTCATTGAGTTGCTCACTTTCACTCACGGGCAATTGCTGCTCAGGTAAATCACTTAGTACCAATTCAACGATATTCTTTCTTAATTTTTCAACCCGTTCAGAATGACTAAAGACATGCATTCCTTCTGCTACAGGTGTGTGACAAGACGCCATCACACGGCGTGGTCCATCGGCTGTCAAGGCAACATCAACAGAGCAAACACGACAACTTCCATACGGCTCTAATCGGCTATCGTCACATAAGGTTGGAATATCGATTTGGCTTTGTACTCTGCGGCTAAAGGTTAAAATGGATTCACCCTTCGCTATCGGATAGGCAACACCATTTAAAAAAGCCATTTTCTGATCTGCGCTATTCTCATTTGACATAGTAGAGGTCATGGTTAGGCTCCTTTGGTCGTTGATGAGGTTAAAAAAGGTGATATCTCTTCACTAAAATACTGCAAGATATTTTGAATAGGTAAAGGTACCCCGCCGCCTAGCGCACATAATGAGCCTAATTGCATAGTCTCTAGTAAATCGGTGAGTAAGGTTTCATCAATGGTTTGTTTACCTGAAATGGCATTTTCTATCATTTCTTGACCGCGAGTCGAGCCTATTTGACAGGGGTAGCACTTGCCACACGACTCTGCCGCAGTGAATTCAAATAAGTGTGCCATATAATCAATCATTGAAAATTCATTGGGTATGCCAATAACGCTTGCATGACCAAGTAAAAAACCATTTTCACTAAATGACTCAAAATCTATGGTTAATTTATCTAGTGCTGACATTGGCACTATACCGCCAAGAGGGCCGCCAATATGAAGCGCTTTAATATTTTTAGCAAAGCCTCCGGCAAGGTTAATAACTTCGGTCAATGGTGTCCCCATTGATACTTCATAAATTCCAGGTTTATTAAAAGCAGAATCTAATGAAATTAATTTTGAACCCGTTGACTTTCCATTACCTAAAGCAAGATATTTCTTGGCTCCGCATTTTTCTGTACCACCATGCGTGGTATCTAGAATAAAGTGCGTAGAAGCAAATGTTTCAACATTATTTACTATGGTAGGACAGCCAAATAACCCGCTCTGCGTAGGAAAAGGCGGTCTAACCGAGACAACAGGTCGTTGGCCTTCAATAGAGCGAAGTAAGGCGGTTTCCTCGCCACAAATGTAAGCGCCAGCACCGCGAATTATTTTAAAGGTGAACTGCCAATTTTCAAGGAAATCAATATTTAGCGCAACAAATTCATTTATCGCCTTTTCAGTATTTTCAATGGCGACTGGGTATTCATCCCTGATATACAAAATGCCTGTTTGCGCGCCAGATAAATATCCCGCCATTAACATACCAAAGAGCACGGCATGAGGTCGCTCTTCAAGTAAATACCTATCACTATAAGCGCCAGCATCGCCTTCATCGGCATTACAAACTACGTATTTATCATCGCCCTTCGCTTCAAGACATGAACGCCATTTAAAACCTGTAGGAAAACCCGCACCACCACGACCTCTAAGACCAGAGTCACTCACTTTGGTAAGTAATTCATCGACACTGTTTTTGGCAGTGACCTGTGAAAATAATTGATAATATTTTGCAACATCATTAATTTCTGCCGTTAAGATGGCTTCATCAAGCGTACAGGCTACATGATAATGTTCATTAGATTTAGTGGTCGGCTCCTTGGCGATTTGAGCAAGGTTATCGATATCTTGTGCAGAAAAGTTATTGCCCTGTATTTGAAAAGCTTTATTTTGTGCACAACGACCAAGACAGGTGGCATGCCCGATATGCTCTTCTCCAAACTGTTTGATCAGTTCTGCCTTTACTTTATCCTGCGTGCCAGCACATAAGCATGATGAACCATTACAAACATAAGCTTTTTTATCCGCGTTTTCACCGTCAATAAAATCATAAAAGCTTGCTGTACCACTGACGACAGACTCTCCGACTAAAAACTTTTTAGCGAGTTTTTCTCGCTGCTGGGGCGACTTACTGTTTTCATTTAACACCAGTTGTTGAAATAACGTTTGTTCAACGCCTGCTCTTTTGGCTAATGAAGATAAATTCTTTGACATCGTTGCTCTCTCTGTCGTTTATTTTTGTTTATTATTATTTGTTATAAAATCTGTCTAAGGCTTATGATTATCAGTACTTGAATCGTTATTTATGCGCCAATCACCGTGATAGACATTGAAACCTTTCTTACTAATAAAGCCGATTATGGTTAAATCAAAACGTTTAGCAGCTTGAATGGCCAGCTGAGAAGGTGCCCCTACCCCTGCTAACACACTGATACCCGCCATAATTGCTTTCTGAACAATTTCAAAGCTTATTCGGCCACTGACTAATAGTAAATACAGCGGAAATTCAGTCTTATCAATTAACACTTCATCACCGAGTCTCTCGCTCAGTAAAAGTGCACCTATGACTTTATCAACCGCATTATGACGCCCAATATCTTCGTAAATATGTTTTATGTTCAAGCTGGAATCAAACAGTGCAACACCATGAACCCCTCCGGTTATAGCGAACATAGCTTGGCTGTCACGTAACTTATCTGACAGTAACAGCAATTCATTACTTGCTAGTGCCCCTTGATGATTCGCAATACTCAAGTTAATTTTAGTTTTTAGTTCTAACGCTTTTAATGAGGTACTCCCGCAAAGGCCACAGCTTGAATAAGTCATTTGAAAACGCTCTAGCGATGCTAAATCAGGTATGAAATCAGGGTTAAATTGTATTAACCATTCATTTTGCTGATGGTAATTATCAGCATCTTTCGCTTCACTCGCTATTGTCTTAATGACTTCAACGCTTGATATTATTCCTTCACTATATAGTAAACCCAGTATTAACAGCTTGTCTTGACCAGGTGTTCGCATAGTAATTGAAAACACTTTGCGCTTTACAACCTTATTTTCTAACCAAGCTAAAGTTATTTGTAATGGTTGCTCAACAATAACCTCATCAGTACAGACGACACGTTGCAAATCTTTACTGCTATTGCTAGCACAAACATCATCGCTGTTATTGTCTAGACTATAGAAAACCTTATTCACGCTTACTGTTGAATATTCTGTTTTTCTCAATTTTTCCATATATTATTTTAATATTGTAATTTTAAGCTTACTTAGTGAAAGTTTAGCCGCTTACAACCAAACTGGAAAGGTGTAGTTACACTCTTTAGCTAGCAATTAATTAAAATATTGTATACCTTTTGTTGCAAATCAAATTATTGGCAGTTAATAAACGTTAGTCTATTGGAATTGTTTCATCATTCACAACAAAATAGGATTTAGTTATGGCAACAGATGTCGAAATTGCACAGCAATTTACCCCAAAAGCAATCACCACAATTACCGAACAACTTGAAATACATAGTGATGATGTCCACCCATATGGTAGAGATATAGCTAAAATCGATTTAAATGCGTTAAAGAAACCCAATGATAAAAAAGGTCATTTAATTCTAGTGTCTGCAACGACGCCTACACCATCTGGAGAAGGTAAAACCACCACCACAATTGGTTTAGGACAAGCATTCACCCAGTTAAATGAATCTGTTTGTTTAGCCTTGAGAGAGCCATCTTTAGGTCCTTGTTTAGGAATGAAAGGTGGAGCAACGGGTGGCGGCTATAGCCAAATCATGCCAGGTGACAAAATCAACTTGCACTTTACCGGTGATTTTCATGCAATAACCAGCGCTAATAACTTACTTTCTGCAGCAATAGATAATCACATTTATCAAGGTAATGCGCTGAATATCGATCCTAGACAAGTGGTGTGGCGCCGAGTGATGGACATGAACGATCGTAGTTTACGCAAAATCGTTTTAGGTCTTGGTGGGAAAATGCAAGGTATACCTCGTGAAGGTGGTTTTGATATCACCGCTGCTTCAGAAGTCATGGCTATGCTTTGTTTAGCAAGTAATGCTGATGATTTACTTAACCGATTAAATAAAACCTTAATCGGCTACACCTACGAGGGTGAGCCTGTTCATGCTAAAGATCTCGCCATTACTGGCGCGATGATGGCATTACTCCGTGATGCCCTGCAACCAAACTTAGTACAAAGTTTTGAAGGCACCCCTGCTTTTGTCCACGGCGGCCCCTTCGCCAACATTGCTCACGGTTGTAATAGTGTCATTGCTACACGGATGGCAATGCACCATAGCGATTGGGCGATCACAGAGGCGGGTTTTGGTTTTGATTTAGGCGCAGAAAAATTCTTCGATATTAAATGTCGTATTGCTGATTTAGACCCTGATGCTGTGGTACTAGTAACAACAGTGCGTGCCTTGAAAATGCATGGCGGTAAAGATAAAAAAGATCTAATTGATGAAGACTTAAGTGCTGTCGCTAAAGGTTTAGAAAATCTTGATAAACATATCGAAAGTGTCGAGTTATTTAATAAGCACCCTGTAGTTGCCTTAAACCGCTTTGCAACAGATACCGATGCAGAAATCGCCTTAATCAAAGCACGTTGTATTGAACACGGTGTATCTTTTGCGGAAACAACGCATCATGCTGACGGTGGTAAAGGTGCTATGGCACTTGCGAAAGCAGTAATGGAATCTGTCGAGAAAAGTAAACCTTACGCGCCTTTATATGATTTAGATATCTCGGTAGTAGATAAGGTACGTAAAGTTAGTCGCGCAATGTATGGCGCAACAGATGTCGCCTTCTCTAAACAAGCTGAAAAAGATTTAAAGCATGTTGAACAACTCGGGTTAACTCATCTCCCTATCTGTATAGCTAAAGCACCAAGCTCGCTTTCAGATGATCCAACCTTACATGGACGACCAAGAGATTTTGAAGTAACTGTTAGTGCGATTCAAATAAATGCCGGTGCAGGATTTCTTGTGGTGCTAACAGGTAATATCATGCGTATGCCTGGTTTACCTAAGAAACCTGCTGCCAATGACATTAAATTATTAGCAAGTGGCGTCATTGAAGGTCTAGAGTAGGTTTTCAAACTCAAGAAAATTTAGGGCGTTTATTTTGCAACGCTTTACAGTAAATATCTGTTTTTAGCTATAATTAGCACATTCAACTGTGCTAATTATAGTGAAAAAAAACATGGATAATGTCGATGTAGTCATCATAGGTGCCGGTGTTATAGGTTTAGCTGTAGCAGCAAAACTTAGCCAACAATTTAAAGATGTCCTCGTTATCGAGAAAAACAAAAGTTTTGGTGAAGAAACCAGTAGCCGAAACAGTGAAGTTATCCATGCAGGTATTTACTACCCTCAAGCAAGCCTAAAAGCAAAATTCTGTGTGCAAGGTAAAGAATTACTCTATCAATATTGCCACGAACGGCACATTCCCGTTAATCGTATAGGTAAACTCGTTGTAGCTCACGGCCCTTCAGAAGAAAAAGTTCTAGAAAAAACACTCATGGCTGCTAAAGCCAACGGTGTAAATGATTTAATTTGGCTCGATAACAGCACTTTAAAACAACTTGAGCCAAATTTACGTGCTAGTGCCGCCCTAGCATCTCCCTCAACAGGTATCATCGATAGCCATGTTTATATGCAAAGCTTATTAGCCCAAGCGCAAGAAAATAATGCCTTGTTTGTTGCACAAACAAAAATGCTCAATGCACACCCTTGTCAAACAGGTTTTAAAGTAACATTAGATAGTCAGGGCGAACAACTCACCCTACAAAGTAAATACTTAATTAATTGTGCGGGCCTACATAGCGAATTTGTAGCCAAAACTATACAAGGTTTAGATAAATCATACATTGAAAAACTACATTGGTGCAGAGGTCACTACTTTTCCTATCAAGGCAGAAGCCCCTTCAAGCAACTAATCTATCCTATCCCTCGGGATAATGGCTTGGGTATACATGCATCACTTGATATGGCTGGCCAACTAAAGTTTGGTCCAGATACGCAATATATAGATAAGCTCGATTATAATTTCCCTGTAAACCTCAAAGAAAAATTTATTGAACAAGTGTCTCAATATTTTCCAGATATTGATGTGGATAAATTACAGCCGGCATATTCTGGCATCCGGCCGAAACTTCAAGGTAAAGCAGACGGTTTTCGTGATTTTGTTATTCAAACCGCTGAGACACATAAAATCAAAGGCTTGATAAATTTATTCGGTATTGATTCACCAGGGTTAACCTCAAGTTTAGCCATAGCTAACTATGTTGCTGAAAAACTAAAATTTGTTTAATTACCCATGCTGTATTATTTTTAATAATAGCGATTTAAAAATTCAGAAAAGTCTCACTACGTTTGTTTGTCATTTAAGCATTGAGGTGCATACACCTCGTTTATGGATGGTTTACTATGCAAAAGGTCAAGGATACTATCAAAAAAGGAAAATATGTTACTGGCGTTGTTATTTTTCTAACAGTCATTATCTCGTTGTTATATATTGCCAAGATTCAAAAAAGCAAAGCCATCAACTTAAACTCGGCCAACATCAGTGTTATAGATGACAGAGTTGCTCACGGAGAGTCTATTGCGCAATTCATACCGACAAACCAAGGGTTAGAATTCTCTTGTCAAATTAACAATTCTCACCTAGAACAACCCTACTGTAAATTATCAATCAATATTCAGGACTTAAACCAACAAGCTCCTTTTACAGGAATGGACTTATCAAGTTATAACAAAATAGGTTTATGGATAAAACACAACCACTCTACCCAACCGGGTACTCGAATAGAATTACATAACTTCAGTCCCGACTACTCAGTGGCGAATAATGTAAAAAGTCTTAAACACAACGTTTTAGAATATCTAGAAGCTTACGTAACTAATCCTGTTTGGTTAGATCTCCACAGTTTTTCAGTGCCACAGGGGTGGAGTAATGCAAATGACTTAGCCCAAACTCATGGCGGAACAGACTTTTCTAATATCTATTCAATAGTTATCTCTCCAAGCATAAAAGTTCAAGAAGGTAGCTATAAACTGTCTATTGAGAAAATTGAAGTAAGAGGTGACTACATCAGTGAATCAGCCCTTATTTCAATGCTAATTATTATTTGGAGCTTCGGTCTTGGCTATCTTCTGCGCCGAACGTCTTCTCCAAAACCAATTCAGGTCAACCCTACATTACCTGCTAAACAAGCGGTAGACTTTGGCGCTATGAATGATCCTCTTACAGGCGCACTTAATCGTATAGGCTTAAGGAAATGTTTCGATAAACTCACCCCATCAGATTTGAAGAACTTAAGTCTGATCTTCTTGAATATTGATCATTTCCAAAATATGAATGCCAACTACGGTAAACAAGTCACTGATAAAGTATTACAGCAGTTAGTTCAACAAATTAATGCTACCTGTCGAACAAGCGATACGATTATTCGCTGGGATAATGAAGAGTTTCTTTTAGTATGCCCTGATACTAAACTTGCTCAAGCGGTTGGCGTAGTCGATAAGATAAAACTCAGTATAAATGATGCCAAATGGCCGAACAATCTTGAAATGAGTTGTAGCTCCGGTGTTGCCCAAATGTATGATGAAGATCTGAACAACCTGATTATTCGTGCCAAAAAAGCCTTATACAGTGTAAAAAATACCGGAGAAAATAAAACAGCAGCAGCCTGATTATTTATTTCAGCTAAAATATAGAGGGCTACACTTTATTCATTTAAAACAGTTGCTTAACCTTGTATTTATCTTTCTTTTTAGAAACAGCGAAGCTATTTAGCTTCGCTGCATTGGTCGAGTAAATACAAAACTGATTGATAAGAGATCCCCGAGTGCTCGGTTAAACCTATTTCACAAGTTCGAGAATTACTTAATCCACCCTGACATGTTTCAGGTATTTGAGCTTTCAACGGCTTTAGTGCGCTCTTATTCAATTCCGGTAAATAAAAACCTTTATCTCCAGCAAAACCACAGCAAGTTATATTGTCAGGCTCTATAATGTTATCAGAACAAGCATAGGCAATCGCTTTTAAATACTTTCCTTGATTCATTTTTTCACTACTACACGTGGTATGTAGCATAAAGCTTGATGTACTTTTGGTAAGCGTTAACTCGTCAATAACATGTTGGGCAAAGTATTCTGTCGACTCGTAAATAGTTATTGAGATACCTTTTACTCTTAAAGATTTTTTTTGCTTGCCAGGTTCATTTTCACACAAGGTTAGTGCACATGGGCTTGCATCGACAATTATTGGCCACTTTCCTTGCTCTGAAGCGAACAATAATTGCTCAAGAAATTCTTGTTTTTTACTGTTTGCCACATCAGTTATCCCTTTAGACTGCCAAGGCATGCCACAACAAAGTTCGTCACTGCCTTTAGGCGTAATTACTGATATATTTGCTTTTGTACATAAGGATAAAATAACGTCAGGTAAACTGCGTTTATCTTTTGCTTTCAAATCCGCTGAAAAAATCCTATTGGCGCATGTTGGCAGATAAACAACCTTACTTACCTTACTACTACGCTCGCCTATCAAGATATTTTGACTATCTGCTTTGGAGATAAAATTTGAGCTCCCTCCTGCGGGCCAAGCGGAAAACCACAAGGGAATGTTATTTTTACTCAGTGTATTTAACACACTAAATGTTTTATAAGTGACTTTGTCACCAAGCAAGTTATTTATTGCCCTAACAGCATTTAACCCTAACCTTGCAACGCTGGTAACACCTGAAAAATTATTCGACAGTAGATTTGCAGAGAATTGCCATGTTTTACTCTTTTCATACTTCTTGTGTCTCAACGATTTTATAAACATTCCTGTGTCTATTCCAACAGGGCACTTTTGGCCACACAAGCCTGTTGCTGCGCAGCTATCAATACCATAAAACTGGAAGTCTTCAGTTAACTCTGTCAACTGGCTTTCAATTTCAGCTTTTAGTTGCTTATTTTCATTAGAGGATTCTAGTGCTGATGCTTGTTGAGTTAATAAAGCTTTTTGCCGCCATAACGCAATGCGTTGTCTAGGGGTAATAGTGAAATCTTTCGATGGACAAACAGCTTCACAAAAACCGCATTCAATACAAGTGTCAATAATCTCATCGGCTGCTGTCATTGTTTTTAGATGACGGATATGCGCTTCACTATCGTTATTGATGATCACCCCTGGATTTAAAATACCCTTTGGATCGAATAATGTTTTCAGCGTTACCATGACTTGATATAGCTCTTCACCCCACTCCAGTTCAACAAAAGGTGCCATGTTACGCCCTGTGCCATGCTCTGCTTTGAGAGAGCCTTGATAGTCAACCGCAACTAGGGTGGCAACTGCAGCCATAAATTGATGATACCTATTGATCTCCTCTTCGCTTTCAAAAGTTTGAGTAAAAACAAAGTGCAAGTTACCGGCTAAAGCATGACCAAATATAATGGCTTCATCATATTGATACTGCTTAAATAGCTGTTGTAACTGAGCAACGCCTTCAGCTAACTTATTTAAGGGTAAAGCGATATCTTCAATAATAACCGTAGTGCCAATGGCTCTTACTGAGCCAACCGCAGGAAACATTCCTTTTCTTATCGACCATAGCGTCGCTATATCATCACCATTACTGGTAAACGCTTTTTGTCCCTGAAGGTGAGCCGCAGCTTGATGCAAAATTTCGACTAATCGTGTTTTATTTTTCTTTAAACTGTCTTGGCTGTCGCTACTAAACTCAATCAATAATGCGACACTTTCATCAGTTAATGGGCTCGTTGTGGTGACAATGTCATCAAGTTGCTTTTGTACACTGCGCAGCGCGCGAGCATCCATTATTTCAACCGCATCAACCTGTTCTTTTGCTAAGGAAGAAACTAAATTACAAGCAACACTCATATTATCAAAAATGAATAAGCCAGTAGCTTTGTAGGGCAACACGGCTATGGTGTGATAGGTAATGTTATTGATAAACGCTAACGTACCTTCAGAGCCTATAATGAGGTGACTAATAATATCAATAGCATCATCAAAATCGAGTAACGCATTCAAACCATAACCTGTGGTATTTTTTAGCCGGTACTTATGTTTAATTTTATCAACTAGGGTGCTGTTACTTCGAACTTTATCGACAAGTGCCATTAAGCCAGCAATCAGCGTTTTATTTTGCTCAACAAAACGTATTCTTGATTGAGTATCGGCTGTATTTAAACGACTAGCATTGGCAAAAACTAGCTCTATATCTGCAAGGGTATGATAGCTATTATCTTTAACGCCACAGCACATACCTGAAGCATTATTTGCAGCTATACCACCTACTTTACAGCTATTAATTGACGCTGGATCTGGCCCAATCTTTCTTGCATAAGGTTGTAAGGCTCTATTTGCTTGTGCGCCAATAACACCGGGTTGTAATGAAACTTTTTCACCTTGCTCTAATACCTTAATATTTTGCCAATCACGCGTTAAAAGGATCAATACTGAGTCTGTTATCGCCTGACCAGATAAACTGGTCCCTGCAGCTCGAAAAGTAATGGGCACATAATAATTATTTGCTAACTCAATGACTCGTTCAACCATTGAACTACTTTCGAGGAGTAACACTACTTTAGGCACTAAACGGTAAAAACTGGCGTCCGTGCCATGGGCGAAACGCTGTAAATAACGTTCAAGAATATATTGTTTATGGATAATTTGTTTAACTTCATCCATAAACGCATCAAAGTCTGCTGCGTCAAAAGCTTTATTTTGACTTATCATGTAGTTAATCCTTGTAAAAACATACTGTACTTATCTCATTAATAATCAGGGTACAATAAATAAGGTTTACGCTTTTGTTTAAACCTTTGTAAATCTGCTTGCCAAGTTTCTCGAATTTCAACGCCTGATTTCCCAGCAAGAATCGCCTTTCTCAATTTATCTGTACCAGAGAGCTTATCCATAAATTTAGGGCTGTTGAAAAACCTGCTTTGTTGCAAGTGAAAAGCTTTATACCATGCCAATAAATAGGACAAATCCAATCCGTTGCTGTTAACTTGCCTTAAATCTTCACCGTAAAGCGTCTTCCCTTGTAATTTCGGTTTACTCGCCGCCCCGGGAATTGATATGGGGGAAAATGAAAAATCACCTTTAACCACCTTATCATGTCCGATCACCTGAAATGGAAAGTGAGTACCACGACCAATACTGACCGGCGTCGCTTCAAAAAAAGCTAAAGATGGATATAAGGCAATAGATTGATCGTTGGGTAAATTAGGGCTAGGTTTAATCGGTAAACTGTAGGGTAAATGACGTTGATAATTCTTTACTTTAACCACTGACAACTTGAGTGTTTTAGTGGTTTCTAGCCAAGCCTCGCCTTTTATCATACGGGCAAGCTCTGCCACTGTCATTCCGTGAAGTAGTGGGATTGGGTGCAGGCCAACAAATGAGCGATAGGCTTTTTCAAGTACAGGACCATCGACAAAGCGTCCATTTGGGTTAGGTCTATCTAATACTAAAAAGGGTATCTCCGCCTCTGCCGCCGCAGCCATCATATAATGCATGGTACTAATGTAGGTGTAAAATCTAACACCGACATCTTGAATATCAAAAATAATGATGTCGAGTTGTTTTAAGGTAGTTAATGATGGTTTTTTGTTTTTTCCATAAAGAGAAATCAGTGGAATGCCTGTTTTAACATCAAGACTTGAATCAAATTTTTCGCCAGCGTCTTTGTTCCCTCTAAAGCCATGTTCAGGGGAAAATATCATTTTTATATCGATATTTTTTTGTAGCAACACATCAACCAAATGTTCATTCATAACTCTTGAGGTTTGATTAACGACCAAGCCTACACGCTTTCCTTCAAGCGTTGGTAAATAATGTTTAAATTGCTCGGCACCAACCACAACATTGTCATCGTTAGCGAGATTTGCATAACAATAACTAAGGTTTAACAGAGATAGCCAAGTAATCAATAAAAGAGGTTTTACCAACAAAATGTTAACTTCCCTGTTGTTCTGCAGCTTTGCGCAAAAAACCATGATTTGTCACTAACGCTGCTTTTGCCTGCTCAACATCTAAACCTGTTAACACCATTAAACTGGCTAATTTGGTTTGATTATTTGCCTTAGCTAACGCTTCTTCTGCCGTTTTAAAGTCACACTTGGTTGCCTGCATAACAATACGTAATGCACGTGCATATAATTTTTCATTACTGGCATTAACATCTATCATCAAATTTTTATAACTTTTACCGCTGCGTATCATGCTAGCAGTACTGAGCATGTTAAGAATTAACTTCTGCGCGGTACCTGATTTCATTCGGGTTGAGCCAGTTAAAGCTTCAGCCCCAACGACTGCACAAAGATTAACATCAAGGTGTTTAGCAAAATTATCATTCTTGCTACAGCTAATGCCAATAACTTTGCAGCCCTGCTCTTTTGCAAAAGCCATTGCTGATAATACATAGGGAGTTCTGCCACTTGCTGCAATGCCAACTAACACGTCGTTTACTGATAAGTTAATTGCTTTCAAATCAGTAATAGCTAATGCTTTATCATCTTCAGCGCCTTCAACCGCTTTATACATGGCATTAGCACCACCTGCTAAAATGCCAACAACTTGCTCACTCGAGACACTGAACGTAGGAGGACATTCAACAGAATCAAGCACACCAAGGCGTCCACTTGTGCCCGCACCTATATAAATGAGCCTGCCACCGTTGGCAAAAGCGTCAACGATATAATCAACAGCAATCGCTATCTCAGGTAATAACTGCCCAACAATAGTGGCTACTTTTTTATCCTCAGCATTAATCTTTTGTAATACCCCTAAGGAATCAAGTAAATCGATATCTAATGTCTCAGGGTTTTGCCCCTCTGTTGAGATATTTTTAAGGGAGTTAACGAGCGCTATTTTCGAATTCATGGTTTATCTCTGGTACTCTGTTTTTATTTGGCTACTTAATCATAAAAATACTGATTAAGGCACAACGTATTATATTTATCATGGTACACTGATAAAAAATAAAAAGACGAAAAAATCACGGCTTTTTCAGTCATTTTTTAAATCTTTACATACCCTTAATTTAATCTGCATATTTACATGAGCCATATCTCCAGAAATACTCAGGCGGTCATCGACTTAAATGCCATTATAAAAAACTATCAATATATTGATCACTTAACAGGTGATAGTAACACTA
>CAJXPG010000091.1 GCA_913057925.1 uncultured Colwellia sp.
GAGATCTAGTACGGTCTCGTGGGCTCGGAGATGTGTATAAGAGACAGGTGCAGAACAAAGCTTTTCAATACGATCGACAGTTTTTTCTAACACTGAGTCAAGACTTTCAGGGCCTTCTGATTTATTGGCGCGCTTCTCGGCAATAGCAAATACTTTTGTTTCGGCAAAATCAAGTAACTCGGCACTTGAACGCCCTTGCGTGTCATAACCTGCTTCGGCAATTTCATTAGCCACGCTGATCATTTCACGGGTTACCGCGCGTTCACGAACAATGTCGGCATAAGCTGTGATGTTAGCGGCACTTGGCGTGTTTTTCATCATCTCAGCGAGATAAACAAAACCACCAGCATCTTCTAGTTTTTGATCATTTTCTAATGCTTCAGAAAGGGTGATTAAATCAACAGGCTCACCTAATTCAATCAGCGCGCCAACCGTTTCAAAAATAAGGCGATGAGAGCGACTATAGAAATCATCTGCAACCGTTCTTTCGGCAACGCGATCCCACGTTTCATTATCAAGTAACAAGCCACCAAGTACTGACTGCTCTGCTTCTAGAGAGTGCGGTGGTACTTTGAGTTCATCAATTTGTTTATCTTGAATAAATTGCTTTTCTTTAGAAAATTTACGTGGCTTTTTATCGGCCATTACCTTAACCCTACTCTGCGACATCACCATGCCTGTCTCAATTAACTATGTGAAATAGCGACGACAGGCATTTAAAAAAGGAGTGCTAATGTAGCAGAATTTAGCTTGTGGGAATATAGAATATTTCGTTATTACAGTTTATTTAGTTAAGCTGAACGTTGGAAAAATAATGTGAGCTCAAGCCTGCGCAATATTCTCCTTACGCTTATTCTCAGCGTTAAAAAACTAATCAAATAACCGGTTATTCATTTACCTTGATCATGTTAACCGGATAAATTGAAATCTTGCTGTTAATAACCGTAAGTTGACCATTTTTAGCGTCATTATAACTAAGCTTTCAAGTACTCATTATCAAGCGTTGAGGTTAGTTAGCGTAAATTTATCCATTACGCTAACGGTTTATCTCTTATTGCCTAACCCAAAAGTGCTACGACTAAATTATTTACTCTTCACACTGACATTGCCACTAACCGTTGCAACTCGCACTAATGCGCTACCGTTACCGGTTTGAAAGTTTAATTTAGCGCCAGGGCCGTATTCTGGATACTCAGCTTTTGCCGAAGTTAATTTATTTTCAATATCACCGCCAACGCTAGATTTAATATTAAAATCGGCATCAACATCATCTTGAAAAATAAAGTCTAAATCTCCACTCACCGTTGATGCTTTCAATAGCCCTTTATGATCAAGTGCTAAATTAACCGATAAATTGCCACTAACAGTTCTGATCCTAAGTTCTGTAATCTCAGCTAAATTCAGTTCGCTATCGCCAGAGACGTTATTAAAAAAGACTTCTTTAGCTTTAGTACTGGTATCGACTTCACCACTTACCGCTCTGATTTCTAATCGACCTTGTGAGTTTTTATCAATGATATCGCCACTTACAGCAGCTAAAGAAACTTTACCCGACAAGTTAGTACTTTCAATATTGCCACTCACTGTATTCAACTCAATACTTTGACTTAGCTCTTTAGCTTCAATATCGCCACTAACGGTTCTCACTTCAACACCACCATGTAAATTATCAAGGTTGATGTCAGTAGAAACACCCATGGACTTCATGCGTAGGTTTTTTGGCATATGAACCGTTAAATTCGAGCCATCGGTATTCCAATGATTGCCACTAGAGTAATCAACCTTAATCACCACTTGCGCGCCTTTTTTCGAGAACACTAAATTCTTCGCATCATCACCCAGTGTACCTTTTACTGAGATTTCCGCTTTATCCCAACCAACAATGTTAATTTTTCCACTTTGGTTATCAATGGAAACATTACTAACATCGGTACTTGGTAAGCTTTCAGATACTTTAATATCTGCTAAGGCTGCGCCACTGATGATAAAACATGCGGTCAACGTAAGTGCTGATGTCACTTTCTGCAGTGTACTTTTAATATTCTTCATAAAAACCTCTTGTTAAATTCTTTTCTTATTCGCTCTGTATCGCGCTGGGAAATATTGTTTGAGCTAAATAACTTGGTATTGATTATATAATTGCTGTAATAACTTCAGTTCTTGCTGCTGGGTAAAATCCAATAAATTCAACAGGTCCGCATTATTTTCATCGGCCAGCAATGCTTTTCTTATAGCAGCCCTCGCATCAGCTAATTGCTTAAGCTCTTTTTGCATTGCAGCTGGCAATTTATTGAGTGATGGTTGGCCGTAACTGACTAACAGTGCTTGCTTTTGTTGCTGAAAGTTATGCTGCATAAAGTCAACGAGCGTCTCTTGTACTGGTGTATTCTCGGGCTGAAGCTTAACAAGCTCTTGGCCTTGCTTATCGCCAAATGATGGTGAGAAAGTAAACCATGAAACCATTGCCACTAAAGCAACTGATGCCGCCCATGCACTTGGCACAAACACATTGCTTTGCTTTGTCGGCTCTGCGGTTACTTGCTGACTTTGCTGACTAATGGCACGTTCAATACCTGACCATAAATCACGTTCTGGCGTCATTTCCATAGGTAACTTAGTCACTTCATCAGCAAGTGCTTTGTCTGAAATTTGATTATCTACAACCTTTTGATTACTCATGATTCAACTCCTGCTCAACTGATATCAAATCACTCTGTGTTAATGATTCTTTTAATAACGCTTTAGCTCTGTGATATTGAGATTTACTTGAGCCAACCGCCATTTTTAACATTGTAGAAATTTCTTCATGGCGATAGCCTTCAACGGCAAATAAAACAAAAACTAAGCGTGCTCGCTCAGGTAACCGTGCAATATGTTGGTCAAGCACGGTCAGCGTTGAATCATCCGTTAACTTAACGCTGGGCTCTGCAACATTACTGCCCTGCTCTTCAATGCTAAACACCCGTTGTAACCAGTTTTTATGTTTACGAAGGTGCCCTAACACTACATTAGTTGCGACACTGTGCAGCCAAGTACTAAATTTACTTTCGCCACGAAAATTATTAATTTTCTGCCAAAGCACAACAAAAACTTCCTGACAAACATCTTCTGCACTGTCTTTATCGGCGAGCATACGCCAGCACAGTGCATAAATTGATTTATGGTGCTTTTGATAAAGCTGATAAAAGGCGCTTTGTGAGCCACTTTTAGCTTGCTCAATCCACCTATGCTCATCATCATGATCTTTACTAGCACTAAACAGTGCCTGACCATCGATAACTTTATTATCATTGTTATTTTGGTCTATCTGGCTATCCAAACGATAAAGCCTCTATTAAATTTAAAGTTATGGTGTTCAAAATATTCTGCATCTTCATGATGCGTTATTAGTTAAGATACCCATCATATTGAAAAGGTTTAAAAGAAGTTAGAAAAAATGTAAAAAAGTTTTCATCTAACATAACAACAACTCAGCCCACTGTTACATCTTGTTACTTTTTGATAATTCCACTGTATTAGCTTTTGCCAAGAATGACGTGTAAATTAACATGTCTCTAACAATATCAATAAGAAAAACAACAGCACCTCATAAGGAAGAACCAATGAAACTCACCAGTCTAGCTATAGCGTTGACACTTGCACTAAGCTCTACCCAGATTGCTTTTGCCGACGACGCTAAAAAACCTAAGAAGAAGAAAGAAGAGCAAACCATTGCACAAATGATCGAAAAGAAAACAGCGATCGTTGGTTTGTTCGATTTTTATCAAGATAAAAAGACTGGCGAAACGTTAATGTTGCTCGAAGAAAGTCAACTTGATACACCATTTTTACACTTTGCCCAAACCGTAGATGGTTTAGCCGATGCCGGACATTTTAGAGGCGGATATCGCGGTGAAAAAATAATTGAATTTAGACGCTACTTTGACCGTGTTGATATTGTCACTAAAACATCACGTTACCAGTTTGATGAAAACAACCCAATTAGCCGAGCGAAAGATGCCAACATCAGTGAAGCAGTCTTAGCCAGCTTAAAAATTGAAAAAGTTCAAGATGGCCAAATTGCCCTTAAAGTTGATAAACTTTTCTTAAGTGAAGCACTACATAAAGTATCACCATGGGCACGTGCCGGTGATAAAAATGCTGCCAAACGTTTTAAGGTTGGCAAACTAAACAGCAAGAAATCGCGTATCTTAGATAAACGCGCTTATGATAATAATGTTGATATTGTTGTTGATTACGTATTTAACAATCCAAACCCAAGTGTTTACGGGTCAAGTGCAGTATCTGATCCTCGCTCAGTGTCGATAAAATTACAGCATTCTTTTATCGAACTCCCTAAAGAAGAATTTACTCCACGTTATCAAGATGCTCGCGTTGGTTACTTCGGTACTCAATATGATCAAATGACTTCAAGTAGCTGGGCACCTTATCAAGATGTCATTAACCGTTGGAATCTAGTGAAAAAAGACCCTACTGCTGAAGTTTCTGAGCCTGTAGAGCCTATTGTTTGGTGGATTGAAAATACTACACCACTTGAGTGGCGTGACACTATTCGTGAAGGGGTTTTAGCCTGGAACGGTTCATTTGAAAAAGCTGGTTTTAAAAACGCCTTACAAGTAAAAGTACAGCCAGATGATGCTACTTGGACAGCCGGTGATTTAAATTACAACGTTTTACGTTGGACATCTTCTCCTCAGCCGCGCTTTGGTGGTTACGGCCCTTCACTCGCTAACCCGCTAACAGGTGAAATGCTTGGTGCTGATATCATGCTTGAATTCATCTTTATGAAAAACCGTTGGATCTACAACAGCTTATATAGTCAAGGTGCTTCAAGTGTCGGCTTTAGTGACAGCGAAACTGCACAAAGTCAAACGCCAGGCTCAAATAACGCACTTAACTGCAGTGCAGGTCATGAGTTCCAGCAAGGTATGTTATTAAGTTCTACTATGGCCAATGGTAGCGATATTGAAAATAAAGCGGTGTTACAAGAAGGTTTACGCCACTTAGTTTTACATGAAGTTGGTCATACCCTTGGCTTGAACCACAACATGAAAGCGTCAATTTTGTGGGATGAAAAAGAGATTCACGACAAGTCACTTACCCAAGGTAAATTAACTGGCTCAGTGATGGATTACGCGCCAATTAACGTTGCTCCTAAAGGCACTACTCAAGGTGACTACTTCCAAACTGAAGCGGGTCCTTATGATGACTGGGCTATTGAGTTCGGTTATTCCGTTGCCCTTGAAGACCCTGAAGCTGAGCAAGCGCGAATAGATAAAATTTTATCGCGCTCTGATGAAAAAGGTTTAGCCTTTGGTAATGATGCCGATGATATGCGTGCTCCTGGCCGCCATATTGATCCGCGTATTATGACCGGTGATTTATCATCAAACCCGGTAGCTTATGCCACGGATCGTATGGGCTTAATTCAGGACCTACTGGGTGAACTAAAAGATAAAACCTTAGTTGATGGCCAGTCACATCAGCAACTATTAATTTCAGCGAACTCATTGTTTGGTCAATATAGACGTCAAGCAGATGTAATCTCTCGACAAATTGGTGGTGTTTATATAGAGCGAAATGTTGTTGACAGTAGTAAAGAGCAAGATCTGCCTTATACCCCTGTAGCGAAAGAAACTCAGCAAGCCGCTATGCAGTCATTAGCTACTCATGTTTTTGCTGGTGATACTTTAACAAGCATGCAGCCTTTGTATAGTTACATGCAGCACCAACGCCGTGGTTTTAACCATTATAACAAAAACGAAGATCCAAAAGCTCATGATATGATTTTGCATATGCAAAAGTCGGTATTAAACCAACTATTGCATCCAAACGTATTGAAACGTATTTCTGATACTAGCTTATATGGTAATGACTACTCATTAACTGAAGTAATGACAGACTTAACCGCCGCCATTTTTGTTGATAGTAAAAAAGCTAGCTCAACTAGTCGCAACATTCAGGTTGAATATGTTAAACGCTTAATCGCTATTGCCGGTGTTGCTAAACCATCAACTTACGATAACTTGGCAAAAGCTGCCGCTTTAGGCCAACTTACTGAAATTTTAGATAACAGCTCTTCAATGGGCTTTGGTAAGAGTAGTGAGGCTAAGGCACAAGATGCTTACATTAGTTTAATGATTAACAAAGCACTTAAAGTGTAAGATAGCTATTAGCAAACCTTTAACTAGGTAAGCTTTAAAAAGTAAAGCCCTGCAAGTCGCAGGGCTTTTTTATGGCTGATAATAAAATTGAGTTAGGTATTATTCTCTGTTCAGGATAAGACGCATATTGGTTATTGTCAGGCACAAAAAAAGCGCCAAATGGCGCTTTTTTTCGTTTGTTGCTATGAAGAAGAATTTACTTCTTGCTAAGAGCACCAAAACGTTTGTTGAATTTATCAACACGACCACCGGTCTCAGCAGCTTTTTGCTTACCTGTGTAGAATGGGTGACACTCAGAACATACGTCTAGGTGAATATCTTTACCTAAAGTTGAACGAGTTGAAATTACATTACCACAAGAACAATTTGCTTTGATCTCAACGTAGTTAGGATGAATACCGTCTTTCATGGGGACCTCTATCTCTTTAAGAGAATTTGGGCGCATCGCCACTTAGCCATTTACTCAATGTTTATCATTTAAGATAAACCAAATGCTAAGCACCATACGTAGTTAAAATTAATGGGGGCGAATAATAAATGATAGCTTGGGTAACTGCAACAAAAATAACCGTTAAAGCACTAAAAAATGCTGATTAATATTATTTACTCATAAAAGTACATTGTCACTTGGCACTGCCAAAGACACAGGGCAAAATAGTCTCAAGTTCTTACTGACCAAACCTGCTGATTAAATTGCCAAAACAATACATTCAAGTCGCGATCCCTGTACCGATGCGACAGTTATTTACCTACCAAGTAGCTGAAGAGCACCAAGCACCAACCATTAAAGTGGGTGAGCGCGTGGTTGTGCCTTTTGGTTCGCGAAAGGTTATCGGTATTGTTATTGAGCAAGACGCTGAATGTAACTTTGATGTTAGCAAAGTAAAGTCCATTGCCACACGCCTAAATGATAACTTTAATTTAAGCCAGGCACTGGTGAGCTTCTTGCAGTTATGCGCTCATTATTATCATCACCCGGTTGGGGATGTGTTTCAGCAATCTTTACCGATACTACTTCGAAAAATTGAAAATATCACCCTAACCCCTCCTATGGTTTGGCATGCACAAACACTTGATGACGAGCGTCAAGCACTTGTCGACAAATTAGCGAAGAAAGCCAGTAAGCAATTCGCCTTGTATCAAGCCATTGCAAGTCATAGTGGCATAAGTTGGGTAGAGTTGCGCACGCTAGGTTATAGCAAAGCGCAACTAAATGCCCTTCATGATAAAGCTTTAATTATTGAAGATGAGCAAGTGACTAGTGCTTTTGCATGGCAAGAAGATACGCTTAATCAAGACAATAAACTGCGACTTTCTAGTGAGCAAGCGGTTATTGTCAGTGCCATCGACGCGTCTCTAGCGAAATTTTCATGTCATTTAATTGATGGTGTTACCGGCAGTGGTAAAACAGAAGTATATCTGCAGTCCATGGAAAACGTACTCGCTAACAATCAACAAGTGTTAGTGATAGTGCCTGAAATTGGTTTAACCCCGCAAACATTAAACCGTTTTGAACAACGCTTTAATGTACCTATTGCACTGCACCATTCAGGATTAAATGATAAAGAACGCCTTGCCACTTGGCTCAGTGCACAACAAGGTAGTGCGGCTATTGTTATCGGCACCCGCTCTGCTATTTTTACCCCTTTGCACCGCCTAGGTTTAATCATCATCGATGAAGAGCATGACAGTTCATTAAAACAACAAGACAGTTTTCGTTATCATGGTCGAGATATGGCTATTTTACGTGCTCGCCAGCTTGATATTCCTATTGTGCTTGGCAGCGCCACCCCTAGCTTTGAAACCTTACAAAATGCCTTAACTGGTAAGTACAACTATCATCAATTGCTCAATAGAGCCGGAAAGAGTAATAAAGCCAAAATTGAGCTGGTTGATATGAACCAGCAGCAAGTTGAATTTGGTTTATCTGGCACGTTAAAGCATGAAATAAAGCAAACACTAAACCGTGGTGAACAAGTTTTATTGTTTTTAAACCGTCGCGGCTATGCGCCAGCGATTAATTGCCAAGAGTGTCATTGGTTAGCTGAGTGCCAACGTTGTGATAAACCATTTACTTTGCATCAAAAGGTAGGCTTACTGATATGTCACCATTGTGGCGACCAACTTCGAGTACCGCCACAATGTCCTGGTTGCGGTAGTGTTCGTATTGCGCCCTTGGGTCAAGGTACCGAGCAGTTAGAATCTCGTTTAGAAGAGATATTTCCCGATAATTCTATTGTGCGAATTGATCGAGATAGCACGCGGAAAAAAGGTGAACTGGCAAAATTATTACAAGAGATCAGTGATAAAAAGCATCAATTACTGGTTGGCACGCAAATGCTGGCAAAAGGTCATCACTTTCCTGATGTCACTTTAGTCGCTGTACTTGATGTCGATGGCGCTTTATTTAGTTTCGACTTTCGCGCGAGTGAACAAATGGCCCAGCTTTTAATTCAAGTAGCTGGTCGAGCAGGCCGTGCCAGTAAACCGGGCAAAGTGTTAGTACAAAGCAACTATGTCGATCATCCGTTACTACAAGATTTAGTTCACAATGGCTACCATCACTTTGCCCATCAAGCACTTACTGAACGTAAACAAGCGCTACTGCCTCCTTTCACCTTCCAAGCCCTACTTCGTGCTGATGCAAACTACCCCTCTTATCCAGAAAAATTCCTGCGTAGTTTAACTATGCAACCACTTGACGGTTGTGAATTTGCAGGACCTGTTCCTGCGGCGATGGAAAAAAAGGCAGGTAAATTTAGGTATCATCTAATCATTCAAGCAAAATCGCGAAAAGATTTACATCGTGCAATTCTTCAACTACTCAGCTTAATTTCAAACAACGAGTTACAAAATAAAGTACGTTGGAGTTTAGATATCGACCCCATTGATCTTAACTGGTAACAAAAAAGCCAACGCTTAACCGTGTTTTTTAAAGTTAGCTCGGTTACACTAGCTAAAATTTTCAAGTAGTGACCGCTCCTCTTTTCATGGCTAATCAAGATTACGTTTCCCGCTCTCCCGCAAAAAAGAAGAAAAATACCCGTAAAGGCAAAAAGTCGACTAAAAATAGCAGCGGCGTACCATTTAAAGCCAAGTTCATCAGTGTGCTACTGATTATTCTGATCTCTGCTTTTGGTTATGGACTATGGTCTTTAAAAACAGATCCAAGCACAAAAACACCGTTAGTTGAGCCAGTAAAAACTAAAAAAAACAGTCCTAGCTCGAGTCAAAGTAAAGAGTTACCTAAGCCACCAAAAGAAAAGTGGACTTACGTTAAAGACCTCGAAAATAAAGAGATTGAAGTCGGAGAATACGAAGTAAAAGAGCAAGGCCCCTATAAAATGCAGTGCGGCTCTTTTAGAACCCAAAAACAAGCAGAAACACTGAAAGCTCGCATCGCCTTCTCTGGCCTTGAAGCACAAGTCAAAGCGGTGACAGGTAAGAATGGCACTTGGCATAAAGTATTTCTCGGTCCCTACCCTCGTAAACGATTAGCCGAAAAAGATAAGCACAAACTCAAACGTAATAATATTAATTACTGTCAAATTTGGTTATGGCAATAATTAATATTTACATGTGTCCTTGAAAAAGCGCTAAACATCCCAATTACATTAACATCAAAGAATTGAGTTAAATGAGGTTAATGTGACTACTATTGTTTCAGTAAGACGTAATGGCAAAGTGGCTATTGGTGGTGATGGTCAAGTATCGCTTGGCAATACCGTAATGAAAGGCAATGCCCGTAAAGTTCGCCGTTTATATAATGATAAAGTATTAGCAGGTTTTGCTGGTGGTACAGCTGATGCTTTTACCTTGTTCGAACGTTTTGAAAGTAAACTTGAACAACACCAAGGTCACCTGACTAAAGCTGCAGTTGAATTAGCTAAAGACTGGCGTAGTGACAGAGCTTTAAGAAAGCTTGAAGCGCTACTCGCTGTTGCTGATGAAACAGCTTCTTTAATCATTACTGGTAATGGTGATGTTGTTCAACCAGAACACGACCTAATTGCCATTGGTAGCGGTGGTAACTTTGCTCAATCAGCCGCAACAGCGCTACTTGAAAACACAGACTTAAGTGCCAAAGAAATTGTTGAAAAATCTCTTACCATAGCCGGCAATATTTGTGTCTTCACCAACTTAGAACACACTATTGACGAGTTATAAGCCTAGCTTACCCCATAATTATCTCGCCTTGGTACGATGAAAGATACCTTAAGGCATATTGAGGAAACAAGAATGTCGAACATGACCCCACGTGAAATAGTTCATGAATTAGATAGCCATATTGTTGGTCAAAGCGAAGCAAAGCGCGCAGTCGCTATCGCCTTGAGAAACCGCTGGCGTAGAATGCAACTTGATAAGGGTTTACGTAACGAAGTTACCCCTAAAAATATCTTGATGATAGGGCCAACGGGTGTTGGTAAAACTGAAATTGCTCGCCGTTTAGCAAAACTGGCGCACGCACCGTTTATCAAAGTTGAAGCAACCAAGTTCACTGAAGTTGGCTATGTTGGTAAAGAAGTAGAAACTATTATTCGCGACCTTGCTGACATGGCAATAAAAATGGTCAAAGAAACAGAAATGGACCGCGTTAAGCATCTTGCTGAAGAAGCTGCTGAAGAGCGCATTTTAGATGTATTACTGCCGCCTGCACGTGATACTTTTGGCAATGATGAAGAAAGCGAAAACAGCAGCACTCGCCAAGTATTTCGTAAAAAATTACGTGAAGGAAAACTTGATGATAAAGAAATCGAACTTGATTTAGCTGCCCCGCAAATGGGTGTTGAAATCATGGCTCCTCCGGGCATGGAAGATATGACTTCACAGTTACAAAACATGTTCCAAAACATGTCGAGTGACAAAACCAATAAACGTAAGCTAAAAATTAAAGATGCGTTTAAAGCCTTGCAAGAAGAAGAAGCCGCCAAGATTGTCAACAACGATGACATTAAACAAAAAGCTATTGATGCTGTAGAGCAAAACGGTATTGTTTTTATTGATGAAATCGACAAAATTTGTAAGCGTGCTGATAGCAATAGTGGTGGTGATGTTTCTCGTGAAGGTGTACAGCGAGACTTACTGCCTTTAGTTGAGGGCTCAACGGTAAGCACTAAGCACGGTATGATTAAAACAGATCATATTTTATTTGTTGCATCAGGTGCTTTTCAAATGGCTAAGCCATCAGATCTTATCCCTGAATTACAAGGCCGTTTACCCATTCGTGTTGAATTACAAGCATTAACTGCCGATGACTTTGTTCGTATATTAACAGAGCCGTTTGCTTCTCTTACCGAGCAATATATTGCCCTGCTTGCTACCGAAGGTGTAAAGGTTGCCTTTACCGATGATGGTATTAAAGCAATCGCCGATGCGGCTTGGCAAGTCAATGAAAGTACAGAAAACATTGGTGCTAGACGCTTACATACTATGATGGAACGCTTGGTTGAAGATCTGTCTTTCAATGCAGATCAGCGTAGCGGCGAGACAATTAGCATCGATAAAGCTTATGTTAATAAAACTTTAAACGAAGTGGTTAAAGATGAAGACTTAAGTCGCTTTATCCTTTAAATAACTTTACTAGTTGGACAGGTAATGAAGATACGCAATATTCTTATCGATAAAAGCAGCGGTTTACTCAACATTGAGTTTTCAGCACAAGGGTTACTCAGTAAAACAAGTCAAACGCAGTTTGAGTTGAGCTTTGAGTATTTGCGTATCAGTGCGCCATCTAGCCAAGGTAAAAAGTTAAAAAATGGTCAGGTAGCTGTTATAAGCCATAAAAAAAATGTTGTTATCACAAATATCGAAAGCGTAGCTAAGCATGGTTATCGTTTAATATTTAATGATGGTCATCAGGATATTTATAGTGAAGCGTATCTTCAAACGCTTTCTGTAGAATTTGAACAGCGTTGGCAAGAGTACCTAGATTCATTAAAAGTAAGTGGTCACTCTCGCGAAGCCATGATTGATATCAAACAACTTTAATAGTGCTTTAATAATCCTTTAAGAACAACATAATGTTCCAGACATCAAAAAGCCCAGCTCTGCAAAGAAGCTGGGCTTTTATTTTTAAGTGAATACTTAACCTGAACTCGGTTTAAGAGATGTTTTTATCTATTAAATATCAATGCGTTAAAGTTTTACCTTGATGCTAGCTTGCTAGTTTTTCTTGATTCAAGGCAAGTTCATGCGTCAATAGCTGGTCTATTGCAAATGAATTTAACGCAGAAGCTAGGAAAAATAGCTGCTAGAGAAGCATTTATTAAGCCGAGCTCAGGTTACTTATAATTATACAGTGAAGCGACTAACCTCTTTACTCAGTACTTCAGCTTGTTGAGAAAGCTCTTCACTCATATTTTCATTTTGCTTAGCTGAATCACCCGACTGCTCTGTTACATCTCTTATCATAACCACGTGCTGATTAACTTCAGAAGCAACGGTGCTTTGCTCTTGAATCGCAGTAGCTATTGCACTATTCATATCCATGATTAACGCAACATCTTGGGTAATTTCATCAAGCATAGCGCCGGCAGAACTTGCCTGTTCGGCACTTTCTTCACCTTGGTTACGACATTGCGCCATCAAGGTAACTATTTCTTGGGTACGTTTTTGCAATAAGCCTATAATTGTTTCAATTTCTTGGGTTGAGTCTTGGGTACGACTAGCAAGAGTTCTAACTTCATCTGCAACAACGGCAAAACCACGGCCTTGTTCTCCTGCCCGAGCCGCTTCAATCGCAGCATTTAGCGCCAGCAAGTTAGTTTGCTCTGCAATGCCTCGAATAACATCAAGCACAGAAGCGATAGTAATACTTTCTTTCTCTAGCTCTTTAACAACATTCTCAGAGTCTAAAAGTTTCTCTGATAGTTGACCTATTTGGGTAATCGTATGGTCAACACCTGATTTACCTTTTTCCGCATTATTATTAGTAAGTTCAGCCTTATGCGCAGCTTCTCTAGTATTGGTTGCAATTTCATCAACGGTAGCGACCATCTCAGTTACCGCAGTAGCAACAAGATCTGTTTGCTGCATCTGAGTTTCAACACCTTCATTAGCGTTGTAAATGTTTTCTGCTAAGCTACCTGTTGCGGTATTAAGCGTTTCCACTGAATGGTTCACTTCAACAATGAGTGAGCGAAAGTTAGTCAGCATTTCATTGAATACTTCAGCCATGTCAGAAAGTTCATCACCACCACTTACCTCAACGGACGTAGTCAGATCATTACTTTGAGCAATACTGTTCATGGTAGTTTGCAATTGACGAATACGATCTAAGATACTCTTACCAATTAACCAAGCACTCGCCAGTGCAACAGCAAGTACAATAGTAAATAAACTGTAAGCAAGGGTATTTACAAAGCTGACATCTTCTTTAACTGCAGCTTCACTTTTAACAATCAGTGCTTCCAATTTGCTATCCACTTGATGAACAATATCACGCATATTTTTCATCGCGCCCATTTTTTCATTATAACCAAGTTCTTTTTGGGCATTAACTAACTTAAGAAAAGCACTTTCGTATTGTTTTACTAAACTCGTTACTTCTTGTTTTTTCGAAAATGAAAAATCACTACTTTCTACATTAGTAATTAACTTGCTGATATTTGCTTGTAATCTATCTACATATTTATCACTAAGACGTAACATAAAGTCTTTTTCATTGCGTCTTAACTGCAGCATTTGACTGAGTAACCGAAAATTATCCTTACCAATGAGCGTTTCAACATTATGAACCGCCGCCCTTAACTCACCATACAAACCATCTTTTGGGTGCAGACCGATAGTCTTCTGCAAATTGACAACACTAGTAAATTGAGCTTGATATTGAGTTAATATTGCTTCCATGCTTTGCAGTTCTGGCATGGATTTGCCTACGCGGTTAAAATCATCGTCGATTATGGTAATTTGCTGCTTAGTTATCTGCATTTGTTGATTAAACTTGTCAGAATATTTTAAATCTTTACGCGCGATGAAGTCTTTTTCATGGCGTCTCAGTTCTAAAATTGACGATTTAACATTCCCAATATCATTCGCAATCGTTATATCATGTTGTAAAGATGAGCTTGCATAGTTTAACAATAACAGCATCAGGATCATTGCTAAGACTAAGATGCCAGTATTAGCGATTAGTTTATGTTTGATAAGCATAAATTTTCCCTTAAGAGTAACTTAAATAATTCAAAAATCAGTTAAAAGAAAGTTGCTGATCCTTAACAGTTTTCTAATTATCTGGTTTTAGTTTTTAATATTTTTCGAGGTAAAGCACTGTTTGAAATTTACAAGAAAAAAACAGTTGGTCTTTGCTTATTTCAAGTATAGACATTTATCGGTAAGTATCAGATTTTTTTTAGTAATTTTTTTGCTTGAAATCAAAAATATTCAATTCTATGAATTAAATATTCTTTTTTTCATAAAATTTATGATTATGAAAGCGATAACTCATCTTCACGGGTTTTAACATTGGGGGTAAACGGTTACTTTCTTTCTAAATAACGTACTAGCTTTTCTTCAGGAAGCGGTTTATTAATAAAGAAACCTTGAACTGCATCACAACCTAAATGACGCAATACATTTAATTGCTCTACTGTTTCGACACCTTCAGCTAAGACCCTTTTACCTAAACCGTGCGAAAGTTCGATCATTGATTTTACTATGGTTAAATCTGAGTCATTGCTCGCAACTTCCTTGATAAAGCTACGATCAATTTTGATTTTATCTATTGGTAGTTCGCGTAAGTAAGCCAAAGAAGAATAACCCGTGCCAAAATCATCAATCGACACTTTAATGCCCATACTTTGCAACTTAATGATACTACCCATGGCTCTTGAGATATCGGTCATCACGACATTTTCGGTTATTTCTAATTCTATGTAATTAGACGGAAGACGATATTTGAGCAATAAATTTTGAATATTAGTGACTAACTGCTCGTCTTGAAATTCGACAGCGGTAACATTTACGGCAATAGCGACACGACGTTTATACTGAGTAAACCAACGATCGTGAGCTTCACAGGCTTTTGCTAGGATATATTGGTCAAACTCGGTATGCATACCAAGTTCTTCAATTTCACTTAGAAACTCTGCAGGAGAAAGCAGTCCTTTATCTGGGTGTTGCCAACGAACTAATGCCTCAACGCCTTCTAACTTATTGGTTAATAAGTTAAGTTGTGGTTGGTAATATAAAATAAATTCATCATTTTCAAGTCCGAGTCTTAGCTGCTTTTCCATTAATACTAGGTGTCGACCTTGTGCTTGCATGCCTTCTTCAAAGGCAACAGAAGGAATGCCATTGGTTTCAGCATGATGCAACGCAAGGTTAGCCTTTTGTAATAAGTCTTCTGATTTGTCTGCATCTTCTGGGTAAAAGCAGTAGCCGATGCTACCTTGGATAGATATTTCTTGTTTTTCATAACGAAACTTACGTTCAATTAACTCATGAATATGGCTTACCGCTCTATCGACATGAGAGAGCTGCTCAAATTCAATAACAAACATAAATGAATCACCACTTAAGCGACCAACCGCTTGCGGCATAAAGACGCTGTGGTTTAACCGACTAGCTATTTCACCAAGAATGTGATCGCCAACTTTTAGGCCATAGCTATCATTGATGAACTTAAACTGTTTAATATCAATCAAGAAAACAGCCAACTTCATGGGGTTATTATGAATTTTCGCCAAATTAAGCATTTTATCCGACAATTTAGCCATAACCTGCTCACGATTTAAAGCACCGGTTAGTGAGTCATGTTTACCAAGATATTGCGCTCTATTGATGGCGTTTAATGCAGCAAAACGCTCTGCTCCTTGCATCCAAATAAGCAAAATAAAACCCAGCACACTATAGGCGGCCACATCAAAATACACCAAAAACAATTCTACTTGACGCAACCACGGCTCTGTTAAAGCGACTATAGATATGAAAGAATAAATAAGGAAACGTAGGCCGAAAATGGTTAAGAAATACGTTAAAATTTTACTCGAAAAGTAATTCTTTTTATCAAGAAATAAGTAACTCGCTAAAGCGAGAAAAGAACAACCAAAAATAAAGTTAGGCAAGCTGGTTGTTAAGTAAAAGCGATTAAAGGCCTGCGTTGAATCAAAAGCAAAAGGAACTGTAGCAAGAAAGCTGAGTAAGGTGACCGCAACAACTCCAGCTATGACGACTTTCTTAGGGTAAACTTTGTTATTTTTGGCATTAAAGACGCCAAGAACAAGAAAAAAAACAAACAAATATTGGCAAAGTTGTAAAAATAGTTCAGCGGATACTTGCCAAGAATCAGTAAGAAAGCTGCGGTTAGTATAAGGAATAAAGGCTTTTACCAAATACCCTAAACATAACGACGCAATGCTAACTAGCCAATACATTACATATTTACGGTAAAATGTACGGTAATAGATAAAGAAGATAAATAGTAGTACTGAAAAAACCGCGCACTGTGTCGCAAATAAGAAGGTGCGAGGTGTTATATATTCGATCATAAAGAGTACTTAATCATAGCTTATAATTTACCTTTTCTGAACAAATATTCACTTAATAGTGCTTTATTTAAGATCTCTAAACAATAGTACTATTAAAAAGGCTTTTGTCTTTAAATTCAAGTAATACCCGCTAAATATATAATAGGTTTTATTTTTAACATAACAAGATATACTGACATTGCCCCTTAATTTTATAAATGAGAGCTAGTATGCAATATAACACTTCTGAATTATGTGATTTTTATGCCGACTTAGTTGATGTTGTTGACCCAATCTTTTGTAATTATGGGGGACGCGCTTCGTTTGGTGGCAAAGTTGTTACCGTCAAATGCTTTGAGAACAATGGCCTTATAAATGAGTTAGTGGCGCTTAACGGTGAAGGGAAAGTGCTTGTTATTGATGGTGGCGGCTCAACTCGTCGTGCACTCATCGACGCAAGCATTGCTCAAACAGCAGCAGAGCATGACTGGGAAGGCATAATCTGCTATGGCAGTGTTCGGGATGTTGATGCCCTAGAAGATATCGATATCGGAATTCAGGCATTAGTTGCCATCCCTGTTGGTGCTAGTGACCAAAGCATTGGTGAGACAGATGTCGCCATCAATTTTGCCGGAGTTACCTTACTTCCCGACGATCACATCTATGCTGATAACACGGGGATTATTTTGTCGCCAGATGCGCTTGATATCGATTAAAAAAGGGTTAATGCTGAACATTAACCCTTTACTTAATAGATTGAAGGTCTTGCCTCTGGTGGAATAGAACTTGGATGTTGTAAATACCATTTCTCTAACCAAATCTCAATTTCATCAGGGACAACACCTGGGTTAATAATATCCCCCTGAATTAATTCTCCCCCCATTGAAATATATGCTTGTGACGACTCATGTCGATCGATATGCGTTCCGACTAAAGGAATTTTCATACTACGCGTTAATGTCACCAAAGCATTTGTGATAGCTTTATCAACTCGATTGGCACTGTCATTGGTGAGTTCTTGACAATTTACTTTCAGTTGATGGATGGCCATTTTTCTAACATAACGTAACGATTCGTAACTACCGGAGAAGTCGGCAATAGATATATTGATATCTAAAGATTTGAGCTGATCAATAGTACTTTTGACGCGCTGGCTTGCACTCAGCATTATTTCTTCATTTAGCTCAACAACAAGGTACTTACCTGAAATACCATGCTTATCTAATTGCTGCTCAATAAAGTCAACTAAATCGACTTCAAACAAACTTACACTGGCCAAGCTAACCGAAATACTCTGATAGACACCAATTCGATGTAAATTTTCAAGGGTAGAGAAAGCTTGTTTGAACATAAGCTTAGTTAAACAATATAACTCACCACTCAATTCTGCTAATTCGGTAAATTCAGATAAGCCCAGGGGTCTTTTGCCTTCTTCTTCATACCAATGAATTTTTAAGTGAAAACCTATGATGGTATGGTTTTTAATATTAACTTGTGGCTTTAGGTAGCAAAATAACTTTTCATCTCGCAAGTCTTTACGAAAACTCTCCATTCGAGCAAGTTGGCTTTGAGTCTGTCTCTTATACACATCTGACGCTGCCGACGATCTACTCTGTGTAGA
>CAJXPG010000092.1 GCA_913057925.1 uncultured Colwellia sp.
CTTCCATTTCATATTCTTTCCAACCAATTAATGATTCATCAATCAATAATTCTGATGTTGGCGATAAGTCTAAACCACGGGTACAAATCTCATTGAATTCTTCGATGTTGTATGCAATACCGCCACCGGTACCACCCATAGTAAATGAAGGACGAATAATACACGGGAAGCCTAAGGTTTTACTTGCTTCATGTGCTTCTTCAATAGTGTGAACAATTTCTGCGCGCGGACATTCTAAACCAATGTTTTTCATTGCTTTATCAAAACGGTCACGGTTTTCAGCTTTATCGATTGCATCGGCAGTCGCACCGATCATCTCTACATTAAATTCAGCTAAAACACCTTTAGCTTCAAGTTCTAATGCACAGTTAAGCGCTGTTTGACCACCCATAGTTGGTAATACTGCACATGGACGCTCTTTTTCAATAATTTTGCGTACAACTTCCCAGTGAATTGGTTCAATGTAAGTTGCATCTGCCATATCAGGGTCAGTCATTATCGTTGCAGGGTTAGAGTTAACTAAAATAACTCGGTAACCTTCTTCACGTAATGCTTTACATGCTTGCGCACCAGAATAATCAAACTCACAGGCTTGGCCGATTACAATTGGGCCTGCGCCTAAGATCAAGATACTTTTTAAATCAGTTCTTTTTGCCATGGTAATTTTTCTCTCTTGTCTTATGAGTCTATTTGTTTTCTTTAAATACGTTGATTAAATCAATGAAATGATCAAACAAAGGCGCAGCATCGTGTGGACCTGGGCTAGCTTCAGGGTGACCTTGGAAACTAAAAGCAGGTTTATCTGTACGGTGAATACCTTGTAATGAATCATCAAATAATGATTTATGCGTCACTTTTAAGTTAGCAGGTAAGTTCGCTTCATCAACGGCAAAACCATGGTTTTGAGAAGTAATCATGACCACATCACGGTCAAAGTCTTTCACCGGGTGGTTGGCACCGTGGTGACCAAACTTCATTTTAACTGTGGTTGCGCCACTTGCTAAACCAAGTAATTGGTGACCTAAACAAATACCAAACACTGGGATATCTGTTGTTAAGAATTCTTTAATTGCAGTAATTGCGTAATCACATGGCTCTGGATCACCTGGGCCATTTGATAAGAAAATACCGTCTGGGTTCATTGCTAACACTTCGCTAGCAGGAGTTTGTGCAGGTACCACAGTTAATTTACAGCCACGGTCTACTAACATACGTAAGATGTTACTTTTTGCGCCGAAATCATAAGCAACTACATGGTGAGGTAATTCTTCTGGTGTAACAAAGCCTTCACCTAATACCCAGCTACCTTCTGTCCATTGATATTGTTCTTTGGTAGATACAACTTTTGCTAAGTCCATGCCTTTAAGGCCTGGGAATGCTTTTGCTTGGCTAAGTGCATCTGCATGTAAGCTTTCATCACTTGAGTCATCAAGCGTTAAGATACAACCGTTTTGTGCACCTTTTTCACGTAAAATGCGTGTCAATTTACGCGTATCGATATCAGCGATACCTAAAATGTTATTGGCAATTAAGTATTCACTTAAATTTTGTTCATTTCGAAAGTTACTCGCCAGTAAAGGTAAATCACGAATCACTAGACCTTTAGCAACAATGCTATTAGATTCTTTATCTTCGCTATTAGTACCTGTATTACCTATATGCGGGTAAGTCAGCGTAATAATTTGCTCTGCATATGACGGGTCAGTAAGAATTTCCTGATAACCAGTCATCGATGTGTTAAAAACCACCTCACCAACAGCTGTTCCTTGTGCACCAATTGCGGTGCCTTTAAAAACAGTGCCGTCTTCAAGCACTAAAATAGCAGATGTAGCCAATGTAACCTCCAAAGAAGAAATAAACGTAAACGCGCAAATAACAGCAAAATGCTCCAAGCAGTTGCCTAGTTAGTATACTTCCTGTACACATAAAAAATGCCAAAAACAGCCTGAAAAGCTAAATTTTTGACAAAATCCACTTATTTTACGCCTCTACCGTTAATTCGTCTAGTAATAATTTATAAAAAGTTGTTCTTTTATGTATTTCCGTACCATTTAATCACCAAACCGTTAAAAGAATAACTTATCTTGATGCTTTTAACGGTTTGAACCAATGATTAGTTGACCATTTAGTCAAAATATTTACTGTTCATAGTTCTAGTCTTTAAGACCCAAAACATCTTGCATATCATAAAAACCTGCATCGGCATCGTTTAACCAAAATGCCGCGCGCATCGCGCCCAATGCAAAGGTCATTCTTGAGCTTGCTTTATGAGTGATCTCAAGGCGCTCGCCCAGATCAGCAAAAAAGGCGGTATGTTCACCGACAATATCGCCAGCACGCACAGTCGCAAAACCAATGGTTTCAGGGTTTCGCTCTTCTGTGATGCCTTCACGGCCATAAACAGCAACTTTATTTAAGTCTCTACCTAGCGTGTCAGCAATAACTTGCCCCATTTTGACTGCAGTACCAGAGGGTGCATCTTTCTTGAATCTATGGTGCGCTTCAAAAATTTCTATATCAGTATAGTCGCCAATTGCTTTTGCGGTAACTTGTAATAACTTAAACATTAAATTAACGCCAACACTGGTATTTGGCGCTAAAATGACAGGCATGGTTTCGCCAGCTTTTTCAATGATAGCGACTTGCTCGTCACTAAAGCCGGTCGTACCAATAACCAGTGCTTTATCGTGTTGATTACACCAATCAATATTCTCTAAGGTAGTTTCAATTGAGGTGAAATCAATAAAAACATCGGCTTGTTGCAACTGTTCAAGCTTGGTTGAGGTTTTGATGCCTATAGCGCCAATACCTGCAAGCTCTCCCAGATCAAAATCAACAAACGAAGAACTCTCACGAACGCTACCACCAATTAGTTCGATACTTTGATGTTCATGTGCCGCTTGAATTAAATTACGACCCATTCGGCCGCTACAACCTAAAATTGCTACTTTTACTTTCATATTGTTCTCTACTGTTTTTTAAAAGTACTAAAAACGTCAATAATACTTAAACAAAATAACGGATATTATTTACCAAGATAATGGGGACTCTAATGTTAACGAGCTATCTAACTCGTGTGAAATAACATTAACTATCTTCATAGAGTCATTTATATCTAAGACATGATAAATTGCCGCAAAGTCGGCAAAAACTTGTCCTTGTCCATCAATAAAGTCCCAATCTATGCACACTAAATATACCTGCTCGCTTACTTTAGAATAAGAAGCCTTTTTAGCAATAATATCACTGGTTGCCACTTGCTGAAGTTGAGCGAATATTTCTGAAAACTCTTGCTGACAATCTTCAGGGGTTGTTAACAAAACCACTTTCTCAGGTGTATTTAGTGTGCACGGTAAATGATAACAACTTGCCACCTGGTCTAGGTCATATCGCATAAAGGCTTTTTGGTATTGATGAAAAAGCTGTTCTAGTCTTGGTTCTGTCATTATCTTACTTATTTTTTTAGCTTAAAAAAAAGCCCTCATAGAGGGCTTAATTATTAATTCTTGTAAATTACTTAATGCTTAGTAATTCAACTTCAAATACTAAAGTAGCATATGGAGGGATTGCACCCTGTGAGCCACGCTCACCGTATGCTAAACCGTAAGGAATAGTTAGCTTCCACTTTGAACCTTCAGTCATTAATTGTAATGCTTCAGTCCAACCAGCGATAACGCCGTTTACTGGGAATTCAGCTGGTTGTCCGCGTTCAACAGAACTATCGAACACATCACCGTTAGCAAATGTACCGTGGTAGTGAACAGATACTGTGCTTTCAGCTGATGGTTTTTCACCTTCACCTGTTGTGATAACTTCATACTGTAAACCAGATTCAGTTACAGTCACTTCATCACGCTTAGCATTGTCAGCTAGGAATTTTTCGCCTTCAGCTGAAGCTAGTTTTGCCGCTTCTTGCTCTTGCTCTTGTAGTTTCTTAGAAACAACACCAAAAGCTTCGTTTAAGTCTTCATCTGAAACTTGACTAGCAGCGTTAGCAATTGCATCTGCAATACCAGCTTGTACAGCAGCGATATCAAACTCTTTAAAAGGGTTGTTGCGAAGTTGATCACCTAATTGACGACCTACACCATAGCTAACACGTTGTTCAATAGTATCAAAACTCATTTGATATAAACTCCAGACTTTATTGTCTTAAAAATGATTAATTACCTAAAACCCTATATTGGGACAAAAAGAATTAATCCAAGGTTTAAAATTAGCGCGATTCTAGCATAAAAGCTCTAATGCGGACAACTTGAAATTATCGAGTTTACTTATCTGCAGCATTAGGCACTTTAACAAACTAGAAAGCTACAATATCGACAGTGGTTGTTAGGCTATAAAAAAACGAGTTACCTAAGTAACTCGTTTTTATTTGTTTAATCATACTCCTGGCTTAGTGATTATGACTAACTATGATGTTTTAACATTTCGTCAAAAGTCGTACTTACTTGATCTGCTACTTTTGGTGACATTTTACTAACAACAAAGATGGCAATTGAACAAACAATAAAGCCTGGCACTATTTCATACATTACAGAGCTCAGCGACTGACCATCGATAGTGAAAGGTGCGTATATCCAGATTAGTACCGTAGCAGCACCACTTATTATTCCAGCTAAAGCACCATTGCGCGTCATATCTTTCCAATACAAGCTAGCAATAACTACAGGCCCAAATGCTGCGCCAAACCCTGCCCATGCATTACTGACCAAACTTAAAATACTGCTATTTCTGTCATAAGCTAAAAAGATTGCAACCAGTGCAACAATAAACACCGAGATACGACCAACTAACACCAATTGCTTTTCACTCGCATCGCGATGTAAAAAGGCTTGATAAAAATCACCAGTAAGCGAACTAGAAGTGACTAAGAGCTGTGAAGAGATAGTACTCATTATCGCTGCAAGAATTGCCGCTAATAAAAAGCCAGCGATCAACGGGCTAAACAGTAATTGAGACAACACAATAAAAATGGTTTCAGCATCATCTAACTTAATGCCTGTTTTGGCGACATAAGCAATACCGGCAAAACCAGTTGCCATAGCACCAATAATGGCAACTATCATCCAACTCATTCCGATGCGTCTTGCCGTTGGCATATCTTTCACACTTCGAATAGCCATAAAACGGACTATGATATGTGGCTGACCAAAATACCCTAAGCCCCACGCCATCGCTGAAATGATGCCAATAGCGCTAACGCCACTAAAAAGATTTAATAAATCGGGATTTATCGCTGCAATGCTATGCTGCATTTCACTTAAACCGCCGACCTCATTAATAGCAACAATTGGGACTAAGACTAATGCAACAAACATAATACAACCTTGCACAAAGTCAGTTAAGCTAACCGCCAAAAAGCCGCCAAACAAGGTATAAGCAACAACGACACCAGCGGTTACATAAAGGCCAACTTCATAGTTTAAGCCAAATGAGCTTTCAAAAAGCTTACCACCGGCAACGATGCCACTTGAGGTATATAAGGTGAAAAACACCACAATCACCAGTGAGGAAACAATTCTTAAAACCCGCGATTTGTCATTGAAACGGTTTTCAAAAAAGTCAGGTAAGGTGATTGAGTCATTAGCAACTTCGGTATAGGTTCTAAGACGAGGTGCTACGACTAGGTAATTGAAAAAAGCACCAATGACCAACCCAACTGCAATCCAGATGCTACTTAAGCCTGTAATATACATTGCACCAGGTAATCCCATTAACATCCAACCACTCATGTCTGAAGCACCCGCAGACAGTGCCGCAACGCTTGGTGATAAGCTTCGTCCACCTAACATATAACCTGCTACATCACTGGTTGATTTTTTATAGGCATACAAACCTATTAAGAGCATGACTACAAAATAAAGTGCTAATGAAATGAATGTACCAAGTGCCAAAGTGATTACCTGCAAATATGAAATAGTTGTATTGAGAGCGCTAAATTAGCAAAGTTTGGCTTATAAAGAAACCTAACTAAGGTAATGCTCCGTAACCTCTATGTTAAAAGCGAAGTTGAAAGCTAAGTTAATGGTAAGTAAATATAAGATATATTTTTGAGATACTGCACATTAAAACAAAAAATCTAATGCAAAAAAGAGCGGTATACCATATATTCAGTATTAATTAACATTTCAAAACAAAAGCAAGTTAACTCTCTTTATGAATTTTTACGCTGCAAGACAACCTATTTTAGATAAAAGCAAAAACCTTTTTGCTTATGAATTACTTTTCCGTGACAGCATAGACAATGTTTTTCCTGATATTGACGGTGATGAAGCCACCAGTAAAATGGTCGAAGCTAGTCAGTTTAATATGGGTATCAGTGAATTTACCGGTAACAAACCAGCCTTTATCAATTTCACCTTAGAAACCTTAGAGCAAGGTTACCCTGAAATGCTATCCCCTGAGGAAGTGGTTGTTGAAGTGCTTGAAACGGTAAAACCAGGTAAAAAGCTTTTAGCATTGTGTAAAGATTTGCATGCCAAAGGCTATACCTTGGCATTAGATGATTACGAACATCAAAATGTCTGGGCGCATTTTTATCCATTTATTAAAATGATAAAAATTGATATTCAACAAAGTAGCATTGATGAAATTAAGCAAGTTTTAACCGCAGTTAAAGATCATCCCCATATAAAAATGCTTGCTGAAAAAGTTGAAACCTATGAAGAATATAATCAAATGCTTAATTTTGGCTTCGATTATTTTCAAGGTTACTTTTTCGCAAAACCAGAAATGATTAAAACAAAGACCCTATCACCATCGCAAATGGCTATGGCGGAATTGTTATATGAGACCTCTAAGACTGAACTTGATTTAAACAATATTACCAGTGTATTTGAACGTGACGTATCACTTTCCTATAAATTACTGCGTTACGCTAATTCGGCAATTTTCAAACGCCGTAGTGAAATATCAACGATTAAACAAGCATTGGTCATTTTAGGCTCAGGGGAATTAAAGCGCTTTATTGGCTTAATGTTCGCTGTTACAGCCAACCCTGATAAACCATCAGAATTAATCAACCTTGCGATGACTCGTGCTAAATTTTGTGAACTAGTAGCAAATGACATCCCTTCTCAACTGGATATATCGATTGCCTTTTTAACCGGCTTATTATCGATGATAGATGCTATTCTCGATGAAGAAATGGCAAGTGTTTTAGAAAAACTGCCGTTATCGCAAGATATTAAAGATCCACTACTCACCAAAAAAGGCGTAATGGCCGCTCTAATCAAACTTGTTGAGTTTGTCGAAAAGGCGGAGTGGGATAAAACCAATATAGTGATGGAAAAATTAAAGCTTGATAAAGATAAAGTGATTGAGCATTACAATATAGCTGTCGCTTGGGCTGATGAACAAACACAAGCTTAGCCTCAATTTGAAAGCCCTAACCAATTGAAAGTTTATTATAAAAGGTCAGTAACCATGTTACTGGCCTTTTTCTTTTATCAGTACAAACTATCGTCTGCATACTCGCTAAAATTAAATACTTACCTGATATAACAATGCCACAGCTTAAACATCATTGTCAGTGAATTAAGATTACACTTTTCATTTAGCCATCTAAACCGCCATATTGACAAGTCTGGTTTTACTTTTATAATGTGGCAACACTATATTTTAAAGTACCCGATATGACCGATAAGCAAGAAACAAAACCAAACCTATTAGCTCTATTACCCTTTGGTGTCTTTTTAGGGTTATTCCTCGGGACAGGTATTTTACTAACACTACAAGGAGTCGATTTTGCTTTCTATCAACTACCTGCCAGTATTGCAATCATCCCTGCTATTATCGCCTCAATAGCCTTAGGGAAATATCTTTTAAAAACGTCGATTAATGATCAAATATCCCAATTTATAAGCGGTGCTGGTCACGCTAACATCATCACCATGTGTGTTATTTATCTTCTTGCTGGCGCCTTTGCCGTAGTTGCTAAGGCAACAGGTAGTGTTGATGCGAGTGTTCAGCTTGGCTTAGCAATATTTCCCGATTATTTACTCTTACCTGCGCTATTTATTGTTGCTGCTTTTCTATCAACAGCCATGGGAACATCAATGGGAACGATTGCCGCGATAGCGCCAGTTGCGCTGGGTTTTATCGACTCTGCAAATTTAGATGCGGCGCTGGTTGCTGGCTGTTTAGTATCAGGGGCAATATTTGGTGATAACTTATCAATTATTTCTGATACCACCATTGCTTCAACACGTAGTCAGGGCGCCCACATGAAAGATAAGTTTAGAGTAAACTTTAAATTTGCCGTGCCTGCCGCCTTAATTTGCTTGGTAATATTTACCGTATTAGGCGGAGAAGTGAATAATGATTTAAGTAGTGAAGCCGCTGTATCAGGTTTAATCCCGTATATTGTTATTCTTATTCTTGCGCTAATGGGCGTGAATGTTTTTGTGGTATTAACCTTGGGTATTATATTAGCGGCTGGCATTGGTATGATAGCAAATGGCTATCAATTATCAGCATGGATTTCTGATATCACAGCAGGTTTCGCTAGCATGCAAGATATCTTTATCTTGTCATTATTTATTGGTGGTCTAAGTGAGTTAGTGCGCCAGCAAGGTGGTTTATCTGCGTTGACTACGCTTATTGAAAACCTTGCTAGAAAGCTAACCCCGAACAATAACAGGCGTGCTGCTGGTGTTGGCATTGCTGGCCTAGCATTTTTATGCAACTTTTTTACTGCAAATAACACCGTTTCTATCATAGTAACGGGTGAAACAGCAAAAGACCTTGCTCAAGATGGTAAGATAACCCCTGCAGAGTCGGCAAGTTTACTTGATGTTTTTGCTTGTATAAACCAAGGCATACTCCCTTATGGTGCTCAGGCATTATTACTTGGTGCGACCTTACACATCTCTCCGCTTGAAGTCGCCAGTCACGCATTTTATCCAATGATTTTATTCTTTGTCGCAGGTTTCTCGTTCTGGCGGTTAACCTCAAAAACTGTCTAGCGAAAAATCACCTTACTGAAATGACATCCGTTAAAATCACGATTGTCATTTCAGAAGTTAAATATGACGCTGCTTTTGCGCGTAGATACCTAAAGTAAAAAAGACAGTGAAAACGACCGGTAAAAGATACAAGTCAGGCAGCTTAGCGAGCTGCTGAGCAAGTATACTTGTCAGCCAAACGGTTAATAAACCATAACCAAAAGCGCAGACTAAAATAAATACCGATGTCCGAACGATAAAATGCTGCCTTACCACTAGCTTTTTTATTGCACTATTAATATCGTTACCAAAAATAACTAATACCGTCGCGATAATTGCTAGCGCTGATTGATATTGATAAGGGCGAAACCATTGCCCTAAATCATTAAATAGTTCAATAACAACAGAGCTCATTTTTATTCTCTCTCATGGTGACTTTAAAGTGACTAAGCTCAAACGGTTACTTCGTGCTTTGCAAACAAAGCGACTAAATCATCTTCAGTTAGTACCTTGACCCCCAAGTCTTGTGCTTTAGTTAATTTAGAGCCTGCTTTATCACCAGCAACAACATAATCTGTTTTCTTTGAAACACTACCTGAAACTTTAGCACCAAGGGTTTGAAGTGCGGTTTTAGCTTCCGCCCTGCCCATTTGCGTCAACGTTCCAGTTAATACAAATATTTGTTCCGCCAACGGTTGTTCATCAGCAGATTTCTGCTCAATAGTCGGCCAACTCATTACCTCACTTAAACCAGAAACCACCGCTAAGTTATGCGCTTCTTTAAAAAAGCTGATAATGTTTTTCGCAACAATTTCTCCAACATCAGGGACTTCTTGCAAGGCCTCAAGTGATGCATTTTCAATTGCTGCTAGGGTATAAAAATGATTTGCTAAATTAGCTGCTGTTGCCTCACCTACTTCACGAATACCTAGACCATAAATGAACTTTGCTAAGGTGGTACTTTTAGCATTTTCTATGGCAATAATTAAGTTGGTGGCAGATTTCTTTCCCATTCTCTCCATGGTGCTTATTTGGATTTCAGTTAATTGAAATAAATCAGCAGGCGTATTTATTAATTTTTCGTCCACTAACTGCTCAACTAATTTATCGCCCAAGCCATCGACATCATGTGCCTTGCGCGAAGCAAAATGTTTTATCGCTTCTTTACGCTGTGCTGCACAAAATAAACCCGCTGTACATCTAAGCACCGCTTCACCTTCCGGCTTAACAACTGCAGAATCACAAACTGGACAAGTTTTAGGAAAGGAAATATCAATCGCATCACTCGGTCGCTTATGCGCTTGCACCGCAACTATTTGCGGGATAACGTCACCAGCGCGGCGAATAGTAATATAGTCATTTATCTTAATGCTAAGTCTGTTGATTTCATCTTGGTTATGTAACGTGGCATTTGAAACGGTAACACCACCAACAAAAATTGGGGCTAATCGAGCAACAGGCGTAATTGCCCCCGTTCTTCCTACTTGAAAATCAACACCAAGGATCTGCGTTGTTTCTTCTTCTGCCGGGAATTTATAAGCAATTGCCCAACGTGGTGCTCTAGCAACAAAACCTAAACGTTTTTGCAGGGCAATATCATCAACTTTAAATACCGTACCATCAATTTCATAGCTCAACGTTGAGCGCTTAGCTAAAATGCCTTGATAGAACTCTTCAATGCCTTGCTCTGTTTCAAGAAACTTAACCTCAGGGCACATCGGAAAACCTAAGGTTTTTAGCTGACATAGTCTTTGATAATGTGAGTTTGGGAAGTAATCCGCCGTTAACTCTTTGCTTTCATCATTCGCTAGCATTTCCCCGACAAAACCTAAGCTATATGCATAAAAAGATAAATTTCGTTTAGCGGTCACTTTTGAATCAAGCTGGCGTAAACTGCCCGCGGCTGCATTTCTTGGATTTGCAAAACCTTTTTCGCCCCGTTTCTTGGCTTGTTCATTTAGCGCGTCAAAACTTGCTTTTGGCATAAAGACTTCACCTCGAACTTCTACGATACTCGGAAAATCTTTGCCTGAAGTTCCCATCAATTTAAGTGGGATAGATTTAATGGTACGGATATTATTAGTAATGTTTTCACCAACATTACCATCTCCGCGAGTGGCTGCTTGAATTAATTGACCATTTTCATAGCGTAAACTCACTGCTAATCCATCGAGCTTAGGCTCGGCACAAAAAGAGATGGTTGCGTTATTTTGTAAACGATCTTTCATACGCTTTACAAAGCTATGAAAGTCCTCTAATGAAAAGACATTATCAAGGGAGAGCATTGGTTGTTGGTGAGTTACTTGACTAAAAGATTTTAAAGCCTGGCCGCCTACTTTCTGACTGGGTGAGTCAATTGATATTAATTCAGGGTGAGCACTTTCAATATCTAAAAGGGATTTCATTAACCTGTCATATTCAGCATCAGGCACACTCGGTTGGTCTAAAACATAATATTCATGATTGTATTGATTAATTTGTTGCTGTAACTGGCTAATTTGTGTTTTTACATTAGACATATAATATTTTACTCAGGTAATAGTTGGGAGAAACCAATTTATTTTAAGGCAATAAAAACGGGCAGGCGCCCGTATTTTTTGAGATGAAAGTAACTAACCTCGATTCAGGTTAACTAAAGTTATTCCACCAGCGCTATACGACTTTTTCTATCAAACTCGCGAATTTTACTGAGGTAATGCTGCTCTGTTTGTTTGGTCATGACATTTCTTTTGTCATCAATAACCTGAGCATTAAACTCTTTCGCCAGTTGTTTTGCTGCATTTAGCATTTGTTCAAAAACATTAAACGCATCACCTGCGTTGGGTAATGTCATAAATAAGCTAACGCCACGAGTCGCAAAGTTTTCCATACTGTCTAAATCAAATGAACCTGGATTCATAATATTAGCCAAACTAAAAGTTACTTTACCATTACCAGCATTATCTTCATGACGATGGAAGATATTCATTTCACCATACTTTAAACCAAGCGTTAGCAGACTTGGTAATAGTGCAGCACCAAACATTTGTTGGTTAGCAGGCATAACCACAGATAAAATAATGACTTGAGGCTCTAATTGCGTTTTTGCTGTTTTAGTTGCAGCTTCTGACGTTTCTTCACCAAGCTGACTATCAAAGTCAATTTCCATTTGATTGCGTTTAAGCGCGGCTTTAGATGGTGGCTTATTTACTTTATTGATAGGCGCTCTAGCCGGCTTTGCTTGAGTTACCGGTTGCTCATACAAAGGTTCTGAAATAATAGCAGCTTTTGTTTCAACCGGCTCAGTTTCAACAGGCTGCTGTTCGTTTTGTGGCGTGGAAATTAGTTCGTCACCTAACTCATCTTCGGTAAATTGTTTACCAGAGCTGAGTTGGGGCTCTTCTTTAAACCAATCATCTTCAATACTGTCGTCTAGCTTCTCAACAGTTTTATTTTCTATAGGTTCACTTTTTTCAGCTGCTGTGCGCCCGACAATATCTCCCAAAACATTATTTTTAATAACTACTTGGCTCTTCGATAAGTCATCTGCTAGCGGATCGCTATTTGATAATAACTCATCCGCAAACGCTTTATCTTTAATGTCTAACTCACTACTCTGGGTATTAGGACTAACTTTTACTTTACCGACACCGTCTTGATCAAAGCCTTTTCGGTCGAAATCACGCGTAATAGGCTCTACTTTGTCTTTCGATGCTTTGAGTTTATAAGGATTTTTTTGTTTTCTAATCGTCCACAGACCATGGATGAATATTGCGGTAATAACAACAGCACTAAGGATAATTAAAACGTTTCTGAAGTTCTCTTCCATTTTCGAGCCTATTTACTCTCTTGATGACTAATTTTCGAGCGATTTTTATCGCAATATATTAACAGAAAACTTTATCAGAAATCATGAGAATTTGTAACAAGTTAATGTTGTAAAATTGTCAAAGAAGCTTTTATACTCACTCGAAGAATATCAGTCTCTTAGGAAGTCCCTAAATTATGCCTCATCCCAGTAACCCCGTTAAATTAGCCCCGATAAACCATAGTGGCGCTAGCTACTTTCTTAAAGGGTTTCAATTAATACAACAAAAAGGTGTTCGCCGCTTTGTTTTTATTCCTTTGGCGATCAACGTATTGCTTTTTAGCTTCGCTTTTTATTTTGTCTATTTAGAGTTAGCAAACTATATGGAAAGCTTGCTGGCTTGGCTACCAAACTGGTTAGATTGGTTGAATGTCATTCTATGGCCATTAGCACTGATCACAGTGTTAGTTATTTTTTCTTTTGTTTTCAGTACCGTTGCCAATTGGCTAGCGGCTCCCTTTAACGGTCTTTTATCAGAGAAAATAGAAGCGATTTTGCAAGGCAATAATGCCCCTAAAGGTGACTTTCTTGATATCATCAAGGATACCCCAAGAACACTTCACCGAGAATGGCAAAAACTTTGCTATTACTTGCCCCGAGCAATCGGATTTTTCATTCTTTTATGGCTACCTTTTATCGGCCAAATCCTTTGGTTTTTATTTATTGCTTGGATGATGGCCATCCAATATAAAGATTACCCTTTTGATAACCACAAAATACCCTTTGCGAGAATGAAAGAAGTATTAAAGCAAAATCAAGGCATCAGCTATAGCTTTGGTATTACAGTGGCAGTTTTTTCAATGGTCCCCATCATTAATTTGATTGTTATGCCTGTCGCTATATGTGGCGCTACAGCTTTATGGGTAGATCATTACCAAAAGAAAATATAAAAACTTTAACAATCAAAGAGATCTCTTTAACTATTGAAGAATAGTTCTTTTTATCGCTAATTGTTGCCTGCTTATCGCGTTACTGACAAAAATCGTATATATTTAAAATTATATAAAAATTAACTTGAATGGATGTAACTTAAATGAAAGTAAAACAAGCTGTTAAGCATTTTACCTTACTTAGTATAATGGCAGTTGGTGTTAGTGCGTGCTCTTCAACGCAAGAAGTTGAAGAGCAGCCCGTTCAAGAGCCTGTGATTGTTGAACCAGTCATTGAAGAGTATGAAGAAGTTGAAGAAGAAGTCGTCAGCTCTGTCATTAATAACGGTGTTATCGATATACCGGTCATTGAAGATGCACAAGTCTTTGCAGAATTTAGTGATTCACTACCAGCGGTTATTAATTATTTCACCAACGCTACTGAAGCTGAGGTGGTAGCCTTTTATGCTCAAGCATTTGGCGAGCCATACACACAAGAGCGTAAACGTGGCCGACTAACGTTGAAATATCAAGAAGGCGAAGAAGCCATGCGTGTGGTTGTTTCTCAGCAAAATAAAAAACGACAAGTTGATGTGATTATTGAAAGTAATAAATAAGCTAAGCAGAAGTTAAGTACTAATAATTACTTCATCGTTCATTTAGCAGTAAGCACATTCTACATAAAGGCGTTTAGCTTGACTCAAGCTATACGCCATTTTTTTAGATAAGCTGATTTAACTTAAAAACCGAAAACAGAAAGTTAACTCTAGTTTTGATATATATGCATACCCGTTTCGCTTTCAGTGATCATAAAAGACTGACAAACAAAATGGCCAATTGCTGCCACCAATACCTCATCATAATAAAGAAATGCGACACGCTTTCTTTGCCACGGGGCAATATTCAATTCTTGTAATACTTTTTTAACGGAGCGAGAATGCTGCCGATAATCTGGTAAGCATTTAGGATTGTTATGGCTAAAACGAACCGTTACTTGCTGGTTTTGTTTTGGCAAAGATACTGATAGAAGTTTAGTTGGGGTATTTTCAGTTAACTGCTGTTTAGTAGAAAATACTAGTTTGCCTAAGTGATCGGGTAAGATAAGTTCGGCAATTCCATCAACAAAGTGCACTTGCTTATGCCAACCGCTGACATCTTCATACTCTGCGGTTAAATAGATTGACTGCTTAAAACGTCTAAAAAAGTGATCGCCAACTTTAATGCTGGGTGTTTTATCATTGCCGGCAGTGAGTTGTAAGCTTAATTGTTTTAATTGCTCTGTACTTGGCATTAAGAAGTTATGCTGAGCTAAGAAGTAACGAATAAGATTGTTAAAACGTGCTTTAGATAAGGTTAACAAAGGCGAAACAGCTAAACTATTGCCGACATTGTTTTCTGAACAGTTAACGAGGTCTTGCGCTGCTAACTCATCGAGTAACTCTTGCCCTGCTTGGCAATGCTCTGCACTTCGATTAATGGTTTGACTAATACTCGGCCAACGCTGTTTAAGCAGCGGCATCACCTTATTGCGAATGAAGTTTCTATCGAAGCTGATATCGGCATTAGACTCATCCTCAATCCAATTAAGTTGATGCTCGTTTGCGTAATCTAGGATCATTTGCCGTGAAATGGATAGTAACGGACGGACTAACTGGTGATTTTTCAGCGTTGAGCTTGTAGCCATTGCCGAAAGCCCCTTTAAGCCTGCACCGCGCTTTAGTGCCAACAAAAAAGTTTCACTTTGATCGTCACCATGATGACCCGTTAAAATTAAAGTAGCAGCACTAGATAGAGAATTAAGTGCATCATATCTTGCGTCTCGAGCAAGCTCTTCAAGTGATTGTTGCGCTTGCGGCTTAATATCAACACGCTTAACAACCAAGTTAACGCCGTAATTTGAACATTGTTGCTCAGCAAAGTCTTGCCATGATTGAGCATTGTCACTCAATCCATGGTTTACATGGCATGCTGTTATCGGATTATTTATTGCGTGTTGTTGTTTTAGTTGTACTAGCGCATGTAAAAGCACTTGTGAGTCGACACCACCGCTATAAGCAATGATTAACTCATTGTTAGATTTATCTTGTAGGGTTTGCAAAATGACATTTTGCAGGGAGCAGTTTTGATTTTTCATAAAAAAGCCGATAGCTTTACGCTATCGGCTATCTTGTTTAGCAGTAGCCAAACGACATTAATCTGTCATAACGCTTTTCAATAAGCTCATCTTTGTTTAAGCCTTCAAGCTCTGATAAGTCTTTTTTGATTGCTTGCTTTAACTCGGCGGCCATTAAATCCATATCTCGGTGTGCGCCACCTAACGGCTCTTCAACGATACTATTAATTAAGTCTAATTCTTTAATTCTCGTGGCGGTAATGCCCATAGCTTCAGCAGCAGTTGAGGCTTTTTCTGCGGTTTTCCATAAAATTGAAGCACAACCTTCTGGAGAGATTACTGAGTAAGTAGAGTATTTAAGCATGTTTACGCGATCGCCAACACCAATAGCTAAAGCGCCACCAGAGCCACCTTCGCCAATAACAGTACAAACGATTGGCACCGTTAATCGGGCCATTACTTTAAGGTTACGAGCAATGGCTTCACTTTGACCACGCTCTTCAGCGCCAACACCTGGGTATGCACCTGGCGTGTCAATAAAGGTAATAATTGGCATATTGAAACGCTCAGCCATTTCCATTAAACGTAAAGCTTTACGGTAGCCTTCTGGACGCGGCATACCAAAATTACGTTTCACTTTTTCAGTGGTAGAGCGACCTTTTTGATGACCAATAATCATTACCGGCTTGCCGTCTAAACGAGCAGTACCACCAACAATTGCACTATCATCAGCATAAGCACGATCACCGGCTAATTCATCAAACTCGGTAAAGATACGTGGAATATAATCTAACGTGTAAGGGCGTTGCGGATGACGCGCTACACGAGCCGTTTGCCACGGGTCTAGATTAGAGAAAATTTTCTTAGTTTGCTCTTTATTTTTTTCACGTAATTGTGCGATTTGCTCTTCAATATCAAGATCAAGCTCTTGGCCGTTGTTGACTAATTGAAGTTCTTCAATTTTTGCATCAAGCTCAGCAATAGGCTGCTCGAAATCTAAAAAGTTTAATGACATGCTTATTTTTACCTAATAAATCTAGTTAATTTTTTAAAATCGTTTTTAGCTATGAATATTGAAATACTTCTAATGTATAACATTCAATAGCCGTTATTTAAATTCCATGGCGACACGTTCTTCACCAAGCAATGTTTTTAATTCGTATAATAACGTATCGGCTGGCGTTACCCGCCATTGTACGCCTAGCTCTAGCATAGCTTGAGCTTCTTCGCGCTGATAAAAGACTCTCACAGGACAGGTGCCTTCTTTATAAGGTGTTAATACCTGAGCAAACTGTTCAATAAAATCATCCGCTATCAAGCTGTTATCAACTTGAATATCAATCGAGCTAAGATAATTTTCTCGCGCATCTGTAATTGTCATTATATCCCGAGCGGTCATTGTATTACCACCAGAATAATCATCAAAGCTGACCTGTCCGCTACAAACCAAAATAGCATCGTTATTGAGTAGTTCAGCAAAGCGATCATAGTCATCTGGAAACAGACGAATATCCATTCGCGCACTCTTATCATCCAAAGTGACTAATGCCCAACGACGCCCGCGTTTATTGACGAGTACGCGAACGCCAATCACTAATCCAACCGCAACTGCTTGCCTATCTCGACCTGTCGGTTGCATCGCTACAAGACGATTTGAAGAATATTTTTTTATTTCACTTAAATAACGATTTATTGGATGACCGGTTAAATAAAGACCTAGGGTTTCCTTTTCACCATCTAGCCACACTTCTTCTGACCATGCTTTAGCTGCTTTAAAACTTTGTCTTGAGTCTGTTTGCTCATCATTAATCAAACCAAACAGATCGTTTTGTCCTAATAACTCCGCTTTAGCATGTTGCTCTGCAGCTTTGATGGCTTCAGGTAGTGTTTCAAAAAGTGCAGCACGATTTGCACCCTGCTCTTTGGTGCAGCCTTTTTGGTATTTTGGTCCGAGCGCGTCCATAGCACCGGACTTGATTAGCTTTTCTAAGACACGCTTGTTGGTTTTTTTAAGGTCTAGGCGTGCACAAAAATCAAATAAATCGGTAAAAGGACCGCCAGATTGTCGTGCAGCAATAATGGCTTCAATTGGGCCTTCACCTACCCCTTTAACAGCACCAATGCCGTAGACTATTTGATCGTCATCATTTACCGTGAATTTATATTGCCCCGCGTTGACATCTGGCGGCAATAAATCAATTTCCATATTGCTACATTCATCAACCAAGGTGACAATTTTTTCGGTGTTATCCATATCTGCAGACATTACCGCAGCCATAAATGGCGCTGGATAATGAGTTTTCATCCACAGCGTTTGGTAAGAAACTAAGGCATAAGCCGCTGAATGAGATTTGTTAAAGCCATAACCAGCGAATTTTTCAACTAAATCGAAAATTTTCATCGCCAATTCGCCGTCTACACCACGGCCAATAG